>CAZGCX010000044.1:0-14171 GCA_964524585.1 uncultured Anaerolineaceae bacterium | reverse complement strand
CGCCATCAGGTCAATCCCATACCTGCTCGGGCACGGCCAGCCCGCGCGAGGTTTCGCCGACGCTCAATCCCATACCCGTTCCGGCACAGCTGGCGGGCTTGGGATTCCGCTGACCTTCAATAGGCCCGAGCAAATACCGCCCGCTCGGTAGCCGGTTTACCGCAGTGAATGCATACTCCATTCCCCCCGGGCTGCTCCAAAGGAATCACGCGGTTTGTGGCTTTGGTGTCGGCCTTGATCTCGGCTTCGCAATCCGCGTCGCCACACCACCAGACATCTGCCCAGCCCGATTCCACCACCTGCTGAAATTCCTGGTAGTCGGCGGGCTGGTGGGTGTTGCTTTGCATGAACTCGCGCGCCCGCTGCAGCATGCCATCATGAATCTGGTCCAGCAGCGCAGGAACGCCAAGCGGCAGCTGATCAAGCGCCAACGTGCTGCGCTGACGGGTGTCCCGTCGAGCGACGGTCACCTGCCCGGCCTGCACATCCTTCGGTCCGATTTCGATCCGCAGTGGAACCCCGCGCATCTCCCAGTCGTTGAACTTGAAGCCGGGGGTAACTTCCTCTCGAGCGTCGACGTGCAGCCGCAACTGGCTGAGGCTGTCCCGAACCGATTGCAGGCTCTCCATGACGCTCGACTTCTCGGCGTCGTTCTTGTAGATCGGCACGATAACTGCCTGGTACGGTGCCAGCCGTGGCGGCATAACCAACCCCTGATCGTCGCCGTGCACCATGATGATTGCGCCCACAAAACGAGTCGATAGACCCCAAGAGGTCGTGCTCACATACTGCAGCGTATTCTCTTGATCGAGATAGCGGATCTCAAACGCCCGAGCGAAATTCTCGCCCAGGTAGTGGGAGGTTCCGGCCTGCAGGGCACGCTTGTCACCCATCATCGCTTCGATGCTGTAGGAATTGACTGCGCCGGCGAATTTCTCGCTTTCGCTCTTGCGGCCCCGGATCACCGGCACCGCCGCCTCGTTTTCGCTGAAGTCGGCGTACACCTCCAGCATCTGGTTGGTTTCCTGGCGGGCTTCCTCGGCGGTCGCGTGGGCGGTATGCCCTTCTTGCCAGTAGAACTCGGTGGTCCGCAGGAAGAGCTTGGTGCGAAGCTCCCAACGCACGACTGAATTCCACACGTTGATCAACACCGGCAGATCGCGGTACGACTCGATCCACTTGGAGTACATGTGTCCGATCACGGTCTCCGAAGTTGGCCGGACCGCCAGTGGCTCCTCCAACTCGCTGCCGCCACCGATGGTGACCACTGCCAACTGCGGCGAGAATCCCTCCACGTGGTCCTTTTCCTTCTGCAGGAAGCTCATCGGAATCAGCAGCGGAAACGCGGCATTGACGTGTCCGGTGGCTTTGAAACGTTGGTCGAGGGCAGCGGTGATGTTCTCCCAGAGCGCCCAACCATACGGCCGAACCACCATGGTGCCGCGCACCGGGCCGTAGTCGGCCAGCTGCGCTTTGAGCACCAGCTGGTTGTACCAATCCGAGAAATTCTCCATGCGGTTGGGGAGCTTCTCTTCAGACATTCATGACCTCACGTTTCCTCCCGGGCAAGCGGTGTCCCGGGTCACAGGAGTCGCCGATGCACCGCCTGCGAGAGCGGCTCGAACCAGACGCGCTCCAACTGTTCAGACCGAGTCTCCAGCAGAGTGATCGGAGAGGCCGCCAAGAGATCCATCCACTCCTGCAAGAAGCGCCACATCAGCGCGTGGTCCCACAGTTCTTCCCACTTGGACTGTTCCCAACGAAAACCTGCTAGTCGCTCAAGTTGCTCCCGATACTGGCGCACGATCTCATCTTCGCTGACCGGCAGCTCGCCAAACCACCAGGCGCTCTTGAGCGCGAAAGTCACCAAATCGAGCACTGCCGGTCCGACTGCGGCCATTTGCCAGTCGTAGGCCACCTGGGAGCCATCTGCCAGAACCGAAATGTTCCCCGGCCAGTAATCGCCGTGCAGCAGCGTTGCAGGCTGCGTCTTCAGCGGAGCGATGACTTGCTCGGCGTGAAGGATCAGGTGCGCCATGGTGTGGACCCGCTCTGGCCAGGATGCCAGGCGGCCCCGGTCGACGATCAGCTCCAGCGAATTGGCTGCGGCCGCAACGTGCACCTGGAAGTCTGCATCCAGCGGCCGGCTGAGCCACGGAAAGGCAGACAAATCCTCGGCGAGCCCCCAGAACCGATCGTGCAGATGCGCCAGCGCTTGAATCGCGTTCGAATAGTCTTGCCTCGTCCACTCGCTGGCCCGGCGATCCGGCTGGACCTCCTCTAGGATCATCCAATCGCCCGCGTCAGAGGCTGCGATCAGACGCGGCGACCGAAGCGGGAACTCGGTGGCCAGGTATTTGTAGACTCCGACCTCCCGCCGGCCGGCACCGGCGAGGCCGGTGCGGGTCGTCCCCCGTGGTTCCTTCACAATCAGCCGGCAACTCCCCGAATGCTGATTGCCCTGGTACTTGATCTCTGCCCCTCGTAGTCGGCCAATCGAGGGCCGCATATGCGAGATGGTAAGCGGTTCGGTTTGGTCCACCCAAATGGTCGGATCGCCGAAATAGCGCCGCAGGCCCGCCGCCAGATCGGCGCGGCTGAATGGCCAGGGCCACTGTTCGTTCGGTTGTGCTGTGGTGCTGGCGATCGATTCTTCGGTCACTTCATCTCATCCATTCGGCTCCGGCCAGAACAAAATACGGCTTCCCGATGATCTGGGAAGCCGTGCACGGCATCGCTGCGCGTCGTCCGTCTAACCAGACCTGTACGTTACCGGCTTGGGGGCAGGGATTGGCTTGCTCGACACGGGCGCATTATACAGGACCATCGGGTGTTGCTCAAGCACGCTCCGCATGCACTCCAGCGCTCTCCCTGACTGCGTCGATCCGGGTGAGCCGTTCCCATGGTAGATCCAGGTCGTCGCGCCCGAAATGTCCGTATGTCGCAGTGGGTTGAAAGATCGGCTGGCGCAGCTTCAGGTCGCGAATGATGGCTCCCGGACGTAAATCGAAGTGCTGGTGGATGATGTCCACGATTTCTTCGTCGGAGATGCGCCCGGTGCCGAAGGTCTCGACGTTGATCGACAGCGGGTGCGCCACGCCGATCGCGTAGGCCACCTGAATCTCGCAGCGTTCCGCCAGCCCGGCCGCCACCACGTGCTTGGCCACCCAGCGCGCAGCATAGGCGCCAGAGCGATCGACTTTGGTGGCGTCCTTTCCGCTGAAGCATCCGCCGCCGTGGCGTCCCATGCCGCCATATGTATCAACGATGATCTTGCGTCCGGTCAGGCCGGAGTCGCCGGTCGGTCCGCCGGTGACAAACCGGCCAGTGGGATTGACGTACACCTTGAGCTGCTTGTCCACCAGGTGCCCGGGCAACACCCTTTCAATCACTTCGTTGCGAATGCCTTCTTCGAGATCCTCTGGGTCGACCTCGGGATTGTGCTGCGCGCTGATCAGCACCGTGTCCACCCGCTTGGGCTGGCCGTACTCATACTCGACTGTGACCTGCGACTTCCCGTCGGGCCGCATCCACGGTAGCTCGCCACGGTGGCGCGCTTCCGCCATGCGGCGGGTGAGCCGGTGCGCAAGATCGATCGGCAGTGGCATCAGGGTCTCCGTCTCGCGGCAGGCGTAGCCAAACATCATGCCTTGATCGCCGGCCCCGATCGATTTGACCTCGTCGTCGGTGATCTCGCTGGCGCGTGTCTCGAGCGCGTTGTTGACACCGCGGGCGATATCTGGGCTCTGAGCTTCCAGTGCCACCCGCACCTCGCACCGGTTGCCGTTCAGCCCCTTCTGCTCGTCATCGTAGCCAACTTCCAGGATCACCTTGCGCGCCAGCGCCTCGAAATCGACTTCGGCGTTGGTCGTGATCTCGCCCATCAGGACCATGAAATCCGTCTTGGTAGCCACCTCGCAAGCGACACGCGAACGCGGATCCTGTTCCAAACAGGCGTCCAGCACCGCGTCGGAAATCTGGTCGCAAAGTTTGTCAGGGTGGCCCTCGGTGACTGACTCCGAGGTGAACATCAGGCTGGGCGAACGCATGAAGCTATTGGACATCCATTGATCTCCGTTCTTAACGGAAAACCCCCTCCGCGCGAGAAGGGGTCAAGCCTCCCTCTCATCTTTCAGACGGTTTGCTGCCGGAATTGGCACCACACCTTGCGGTAGGTTGCCGAGGCTTCAATGGGCCGGTCCCTCTGCCTCTCCGGATAAGCGGGCCAGGGGTCTTCTGGGTTGTGGCTCGCATAATACCATACCCCTGCGGGGCACAGGCTGGCCCACCCTTGCGCCGATTCCGGTTCCGGGTTGAATCGCTGCTGTGATGGCGGCCCGTTTCATGCACAGCATTTGCCTGTGGTGCGGATTTGAGTAGCACGCGGCGCGGCGCGCGCCTGTTCCAGCTTGCGCTCTTCGGACTGTGGATGACGGCGACCGCTCGCGGCGCAGTCTCCGTCGCGCCCGTGGCGATTCGGGGAGCCGGTCAGGAGCTGCCCGGCGCCGGGCCACGCATGATTGCCAGCGCCCAATCGATTGCCGAGACGGCCACCCTGCGATACCTGCCCTGGGCGTCACAGAACGACTGGTTAGCCTCGCTGGGAAACTTGTGGTCAGCCGCCGTTCACCAACTGCAGGGCGGCTCGGAGCTGGCGACCGACGATCAGTTCGTCTGGGGCCCAAGTGTCGGGGAGTTCGACATCGGCGGCTTCTTGACCGCCCGCGGCTCTCCGCTGGCGGCCTATGCGCCGGATATCGAGCTGTGGGCCGGCTATTCGAGCGTCAACCCCAAGATTCTGATTGCGTTGCTCGAACTTCAGCACGGGTGGCTCAACCACATCGACGGCAGCCAGTCAGCGGCCTCGGTGCGCGACACGATCGAGCAGACCTCGATGCGCCTGGCTTCGGCCTTTTATGAGCACCTCTACGTCTGGGGCAGCCGCCGACCCAGCCTGGGGCCCGCGCCAGCCATTGGCCCCGCGGTTTGGTTTGCAGACGGCTCGGCCGGCATCTTGCCGGCGAGCGCCAGCTCTGCCAGTGTGGCGCTGGACTCCATCATTGCCGGCGGGATGTCCGCCCTGGAATTCCAACTCGGCGGCGCGGGAGACTTTCAGTCGATCTACGGAAGTCTGTTTCCGGAAACCGATTTGCTAGTCTCGGCCAATCCGATCACGCCGCAAGCACTCCCTCCTGCTTCACTGTTCCAGTTTCCCTTCCCCTTGGGCGCTACCTGGGTGGCCAGCGGCCCGCACAGCTGGAACGGCGGCAACTATCCGCCACCCTTCAGCTCGCTGGACTTCTTCACCGGCGGCGGCACTTGCTCTTCGCCGCCCAACGCGTATGCAGTGGCAGCCGCCTACGGGTCGGTACAACGGCCGCAGGGTTACAGCTGCTGGCTGGAGATCGATCACGGGAACGGCTGGATCACTTCCTACTACCACCTGCAGAACCTGTACAGCGGCGCTCCGATCGGACGGGACGGAAAAGTTGGGACGATCGCCTGTGAGACCTGCGCTGGCGGCTTTGCGACCGGCCCGCACGTGCACTTCAGTGTCAAATACAATGGCGCCTACGCCAGTCTGGAAGGAATCAAGCTTTCCGGCTGGACCGTTCACGTCGGCTCAGTGGCCTATGACGGCGGCAGCTACGAGCGCGATGGTCAGGCGCTCTCACCGTACGTCTCACTTGAAAACGATTACCAGTCCTACTACTTCAACGGCTACAGCTCGATGCGTTTCTTTGGAAACGGGACCGGTGATATCGACCGTCTGAAGATCAAGATGTACGACCTTTCAATCGGTCCTCCGGTGAACGTCGGAAAGACAGACTTCACGATCGAGTGGTGGATGAAGGCCAACGCCAGCGCTAACAACACCGGGGCTGTGTCTTGCGGCGCCAGCGACGCGTGGCGCGATGGGAACATCCTGCTCGATCGGGACCGATACGATCAAGACAGTGACTATGGCGTTTCGTTGGCTGGCGGCCGGATCGTCTTCGGCGTCGGCGGCAATCCCAGCGGTCAGTTGAGCGTGTGTGGTTCGCAGGTAGTTGCCGACGGCAACTGGCACCACATCGCGGTCGAACGCCGCGCCTCTGACGGTTGGATGTGGCTCTACGTGGATGGGGAGCTCGATGCCCAGGGCGACGGCCCGGATGGCGACATCTCGTATCCCGACAACGCGGTGCCCAGCACCGGTTGCGGCGGGACCTGTGTCAACGATCCATTCCTGGTGATCGGCGCCGAAAAACACGGTGTGGACCCGACGCTCAAGTCGTATAAGGGTCGGATCGATGAGCTGCGGATCTCGAATGTACTGCGCTACAGCGGCGGGTTTTCCCCGGTCGCCCAGCCATTTCACACCGACCCCAATACCGTTGCGCTGTATCACTTCGACGATTCGCCGGGCACAGCGGCTTTCGACACCTCCGGAGCCATAGGTGGTCCAAGTAATGCTTCGCTTCGGGTTGGTGGTTCGCCGCAAGGGCCGGTGTGGTCGAGTGAGGTGCCCTTCCTACTCCCGACGCCAACCCCGAGTGTGACGCCAACCCTGAACCCCGGCGTCTCGCCGACGGCTACGCCGACCAGCTCCGCCACTTCAACGCCCAGCCTGACGCCATCACCGACGCCCTCCGGGACCGCCACACCGACCCAGACTGCCACACCGACCCCCACGCCGACGGCCAGCGCCACCCCCACGCCGAGCGCGACTACCACTCCGACTGCGACCCCCTCGCCGACGGCCAGCGCCACCCCCACGCCCACACCTACCGCCACGGCACCTCCAAGCGCGACCCCGACCGCAACTCTCACTGCAACCGTCACGCTGAGCACGACCCCTCTGCCGACCGCCAGCCCCACCTCCGTGCCGTCGGGCACGCCGAGTGGGACCGTCACCGCCACCGTGACCGCAACGGAGCCGATACCGGATCCGACGGATCTCAACCTCGACGGGAAGACGGACGTGCTCGACGCGCAATTGTGCGTCAACGTGTTCTTGGGCTCGACAACGGATCCCGGAATCGTTGAGAGGGCCGACGTCAACAAAGATGGGGCTGTCAACGTGTTAGATGTGCAGTTGATCATCGTCGCCTTCCTCGACAGCTAGTTCGACAACTTTCGGTAGCTTGCCACATGCACCTTCCAGCATTACGCTGGTCGCCGCTGTGCCTTTCCACGCAATCGCCCGATGATCATTGGCGTCGATATCGGTGGGACTTTTACCGACTTCGTCGTGTTCGACGGCGCCCTGCACAGTTTCAAGCTGCCCTCCACACCCAGCTCGCCAGAGACTGCGGTTTTACGCGGGCTGCACCGAGTCGGACTCACCGAGGGGACCGAGGTGGTGCACGGGTCGACTGTAGCGACCAACGCGGTGCTCGAGCGGCGCGGGGCACGGACCGCACTCATTACCACCGAGGGCCTGCGCGATGTGCTCTCCATCGGCCGTCAGAATCGGAGTGAGCTTTACGATCTGAACGCCGACCGGCCGGAGCCGCTGGTCCCACGGAACCTCAGCTTCGAGGTGCGCGAGCGGCTCGATCATCGGGGAGAGGTGTTGACGCCGCTTCAGGCGGACGCACTGCCCGGGCTGGTGGCCGAGCTCAAGCTTTCAGGTGCGGAGTCGGTCGCGGTCTGCCTGTTGTTTTCATTCCTGAATGCCGAACATGAGATGCAGATCGATGCCGCATTGCGGTCGCTCGGGATTCCGATCTCGCTGTCCAGCCAGGTCCTGCCAGAATTCCGAGAGTACGAGCGTGCCAGCACAACTGCCTTGAATGCTTATGTTGCGCCGGTGATGAGCCGCTACCTGCAACGACTCGAAACCGGGATCCGGCCGGCCAGACTCCGCGTCATGCAGTCCAACGGAGGCAGCCTGAGCGCCAAGCAGGCCGGTGACCAGCCGGTACGAGCGATCCTCTCCGGCCCAGCGGGCGGTGTGGTCGGCGCAGTGGCGGTCGCCCAAGCCGCCGGCTTCGATCAGATCATGACGTTTGACATGGGCGGGACCTCCACCGACGTCTCTCTTTCAACCGGCATCCCGAGCTTGACCTCCGAGGGTGAGATCGATGGACTGCCGCTGCGGCTGCCGATGATTGATATCCACACCGTGGGATCGGGCGGCGGCTCGATTGCCATCGCGGATCCAGGGGGAAGTCTACGGGTCGGCCCTCAGAGCGCCGGAGCCGAGCCCGGTCCGGCGTGCTACGGCCGGGGCGGAATCGCGGCAACGGTGACTGACGCCAATCTGGTGCTCGGGAGGATCGATCCGGACCAGTTCTTGGGCGGTGAGATGGTCCTGGACACCCCGGCAGCTTGGTCCGCATTGGATCGCCTCGGCGCTGAATTGGATTTCGCCGCCGGGGCCGGGCGGGCACGCCAGGCGGCGATGGGAGTAGTGCGAGTTGCCAACGCCCACATGGCGCGCGCCCTGCGGGTGGTGTCTGTCACACGCGGGCACGACCCTCGGGATTTCACATTGGTCAGTTTCGGTGGAGCAGGTGGTTTGCATGCCTGTGAAGTGGCGCGCTCCGTCGGGATCCGAAAGGTCCTGGTGCCGCCGAACGCATCCACCCTATCCGCCTACGGAATGATCGTGGCTGACATCAAGCGAGACTACGTTCGTACGGTGATGCTGGAAGGTTCGACGCCCTATGGCAAGTTGCTCGAGCACATAGCTGAGATCGAGCAAATTGGCAGGGACCAGATCGAGCAAGAAGGCGTGACGACCGAACAGATCGTCATCACTCACCAGCTCGATCTGCGCTACGCCGGACAGGCCTATGAGCTCAGCTTGCCACTGACCGTCGACTGGCAGGAGCAGTTCCACGCTGCTCACGAACGGGAGTATGGCTACAGCGATCCGTCGCTTCCGGTCCAGATTGTCAACTTGAGGGTCCAGGCGGTCGGCATGAGATCGTCTCCGGAGGCGATGCAGCCGACTACCAACGCGGACATGACCGGACCGCAGTTGGCTGCGGTCTTCATTGGTACTGAGACCGAACAAGCCACCCAGATCCCAAACTACGCCGGGAATTCGCTCCCAGCGGAGACCCAAGTGGTCGGGCCGGCCCTGATCTCGTATTCGGACACGACAGTGCTGCTGGGTGAGACAGATCGCTTGCGGGTCGACGATCGACGAAATCTGGTCATTGAGGTGGCGCCAGCGTGATCGGTCCGATCGAGCTCGAGATCTTCAAAGGGCTGCTGGGCGCGATCCCGGAGGAGATGGGTATCCGACTTCGTCGCAGCAGCTTCTCGGCCAACATCAAGGAACGCCTGGACTTTTCCTGCGCGCTGTTCGACTCGCAAGCTCGGATGGTCGCACAGGCGGCACACATTCCAGTGCACCTGGGAGCGATGCCGCTCTCGGTTCAGGCCTGCATGGATACGCTCGAGTTGCGGCCCGGTGACGTGGCGATTCTCAACGACCCATTCCGGGGTGGCACCCATCTACCGGACATCACCATCGTGACCCCGATCTTCGTCGGCCAATCGGAGCACGCCTTCGGCTACGTCGCCAGCCGTGCGCATCATGCTGACATCGGCGGAATCGCCCCGGGATCCATGCCAATGTCGGTCAACATCAGCCAGGAGGGAGTGCTGATTCCACCGTCTAAGATTGTCGAGGCCGGCGAGCTAAATCACTCGTTGTGGGACGAGATCCTGTCGCAAGTCCGGACTCCGGATGAGCGAAACGGTGACCTGCGCGCACAGTTGGCTGCCAACCGGGTAGGGGTCGAGCGCACATTGGCTTTGATCGACCGATACTCATCACAATCCGTCGCGGAAGCTTCAGAGGCTCTGCTGGCATACACCGAGCGGGTCACGCGCTCGGTCGTGTCACAGATTCCTGCCGGAGCCTACGAATTCACTCAGTACATGGATGACGACGGTCAAACCGATGAGCCCGTTCCGATTCGAGTTGTGGTCTCAATTTCGGGGGATCGAGCCGTGGTCGATTTCAGCGGTACCGCTGATCAGCGTACGGGAAACACCAACGCGGTCTACGCAATCACAGTGTCTGCGGTGAACTATGTGTTTCGTTGCTTGCTCGGCCAAGATGTCCCGAACAACAGCGGCAGCATGTCGCCGATCGAAGTGCTGGCGCCGGAGGGCAGCCTGGTAAACGCCCGATATCCGGCAGCGGTTGCGGCAGGCAACGTGGAGACCTCCCAGCGGATTGTGGATTGCCTGTTTGGCGCGCTAGCTCAGGCCGTGCCACACAGAATCCCGGCCGCCAGCCAGGGTACGATGAACAACCTTACGATCGGTGGCTGGGATGCGAACCGAGCCCGTCCGTTCGCCTACTACGAGACCATCGCGGGTGGGATGGGCGCTCGCCCTGGGAAGCCAGGCGCCAGTGCCATCCACACGCACATGACCAACACGCTGAACACGCCGATCGAAGCGCTGGAGTTCGACTATCCGATGCGGGTGCGGCAGTACTCCATTCGATTCGGGTCAGGCGGCGCCGGCCGGTTCAAGGGCGGCGATGGCGTCGTGCGGGAGATGGAGCTGCTCGCAGATGCCGAGGTTACGATTCTCTCTGAACGCCGCCGGTTTCAACCGTACGGGCTGGCCGGCGGAGAGCCCGGTTCGACCGGACGGAATGTACTGATCCGTGATGGGGCTGAGAACGTGCTGCCGGGAAAGGTGAGTTTCAAGGGGCATCCCGGCGATCGGGTGCGGATCGAGACTCCGGGGGGAGGCGGCTACGGCAAGCCGGAAAACCAGCAGAGCCGCCAAACGCGACAAGGACCGGTCAGAGTGCTTGGGTAATCTCGCAAGTGCTAGAATGGCCCGCTGACGACGAGAGGATTGTTGATGATCAGTGAAATCCGGATAACAGCCGAAGAACACCGACAACGAGTCGAGCGCTTGCTGGCACACATCACCGCCGAAGGCCTCAGTGGTGTGGTGCTCTTTGATCGCGACTACGTGTTGTATTTCACCGGATTCGCCTTCGTCCCGACTGAACGGCCGATGGGCTTTGTCATGAATGCCTCCGGAGAGCGCAGATTGTTCGTGCCGCGGCTCGAACTTGAGCACGCACAGGCGAACGCGGTGGTGGATACAGTGGATCACTACATCGAGTACCCGGACGATCCACACCCGATGCAGGTCTTAAAGCAGACCCTTATCGAAATGGGAATCGAGGGCTCGATCGGTATCGACACCGACGGCTACCCGTGGATCTTCGGTTATCGGGGGCCTAGCCTCTCAGAGCTCACTGGAGCGCAGGTCCGACCGGTGCGGGCATTCATCGAAGATCTGATGATGATCAAGTCGCCGGCGGAGATCGGTCTGATCAAGGAGAGCGTTCGCTGGGGCAACCTGGCACACCAGTTGCTACAGCGGTACACAGTGGTCGGCGCCAGCGAGACCGAGGTCAGCCTGCAGGCTAGCGAAGAGGCCACGCTGGCCATGCTGGATGCCATCGGCCCGATCTACCGTTCGAACGACCCATTCAGCGACGGCGCGTCGGCGGGGTACCGGGGCCAGATCGGCCGCAACGCGGCGATTCCACATTCGCTGGCGGCCAACATCACCTTCCAGCCAGGCGATGTGCTGGTGACCGGCGCGGGCGCGCCGGTCTGGGGATACAACTCCGAACTCGAACGGACCATGATTATTGGAGAGCCCAGCGACGACCAGCGCCAGTTTTTCGATCACATGCTGGCGCTGCAGGACGCAGCCATGGGCGCTATGCTGCCCGGCGCGAAGTGCTCAGATGCCAATCGCGCGGTGCTGGCTTACTTCAAGGCCAACGAGCTGGAACCATATTGGAAGCACCACTCCGGCCACGCAATCGGGATTCGCTACCACGAAGGGCCGTTTCTTGACTCAGGCGATGACACCGAGCTGAGGCCCGGCATGGTGTTCACCGTGGAACCCGGACTGTACGTGCCCGAGTTGGGCGGATTCCGGCACTCCGACACCGTACTGATCACCGAAGACGGTCTGGAAATCCTGACCTACTACCCCAGGGAGCTTGCGGCACTTACCCTCCCGGTGTAAAGAGGGCTATGCCTCAACGAGCGGAGCCATGAATCCCGACCGGGTCCAGGCCTGGGTCTACATTCTGCGCTGCTCCGACGGCAGCTACTACACCGGGTTCACCACCGACCTTGAAGGTCGACTTGCCAAACACCAAGCCGGCCAAGCCAGCAAGTACACTCGCAGCCGGCTCCCGGTCGAGATGGTCTATACCGAGCAATGCGGCTCGCGCTCACAGGCGATGTCCCGCGAGCGTAGCATCAAAGCCCTGCCGAGGAGCAAGAAGGCCGCTTTGGTCGCGAGGGCACTGGCCCCCGACCACACCGCCGCCCTGAATTGACATAATCTCAGCGCGCTTACGGCCGGCCAACCATCCCGGCGTGATGACCTTGCTGCGGGATCGGGATTCCGACAAGTACGAGAAGGGCATGTTGCAAATCCTGGTTTTCGGATAGAGTCCCACCTCGAACCCCCATGATCCGCCTCAAAGTGAAGTATCTGTTGGCGGTCTGCGTGCTCGCCGGCCTGACGACGCTGGTCGCAAGGGCCTCAGCGGCGGACGCAGCCCAGGTCCAGGGCACAGTGGTCGACCGTGACGGCGGCGGACCAGTTGCTGGTGCCCTCATCTCAGTTGCCAGCCTCGGGCTGACCGTCGTCTCGGACGCTGAAGGTAGCTTTGAGTTTCCAGCGATCAACCTGGCATCGGAGAGTGAGTCTGTCACCTTCACGGTTTCCGCGGGTGGCCATGGCGACTGGACGCTGCAAGATGCGAGACTGATCCGCGCCGACACGCTAATTCTGGATGTCCGGCTCGGGGTCGACCCGACACTGATCGTTGTCCCTCCACCCCGAGCGGAAGTGCCGGACTGGCCAGCCGAGCCGCGGGTTCAGGCACAGGAGCTCCAGGGCGGATTCGGGACGTTGCAGGCCGATCAACCGCTGCCGGCCACGATCCGGGTTCGTGTGACGGGGTATCCCTACTGCGACTACAGTCGACCGTACACAGTTGAGACCCTCGATTTCAAGGAGTACGCCAAGCACGTGCTGCCAAATGAGTGGGTGGCAAGCTGGCCGTACGAGTCGCTGCGCGCCGGAGCGATGGCAGTGAAGATGTACGCCTGGTCATACATCGCGGTGGGCGGAAAGTGGCCGGATGCCGACGTGTATGACAGCACCTGCGATCAGGTGTACAACCCGGCGGTCAGCTACTCCAGCACCAACAAAGCGATTGACTTCACCTGGAACTGGCGGCTCACCCGCAACGACCAGCTGCTGCGTACGTTCTACCGCGCGTACTACAGTCAGTGTGAGGATGTCGGCCTTGGTGGAAACTGCATGGGCCAGGTCGAATCGAGCGAAATGGCTTACGACCAGTACACCTGGGATGAGATCCTCTCGTTCTTCTATGACAATTCCGCCCTCAGCCCAGTATGGGATCCGCCGGGCGGCTTCTCGCTCCGATTCCATGGAAACGGGTATGGCGACCTGGACCGGGTGAAGATCCCAATCGATCCACCGGTGCCGGCGGACATTGGAGCGGCCGATTTCACCATTGAGTGGTGGATGAAGGCGCTCGCGTCGGAGAACACCGCCGGTGACTGCGCGCCGGGCGGCGACAACTGGATCTACGGAAACATCATCTTCGATCGGGATGTGTACGGCGATGGTGACTACGGGGACTATGGGATTTCGTTAACTGGCGGCCGCCTGGCGTTTGGCGTGGCGGCGGGCTCCACCCGGCAGACGATCTGCGGAACAACGGATGTTGCGGATGGGATCTGGCATCACCTGGCCGTCACCCGCTCTTCCAGCGGCTCGATGCAGATCTACGTCGATGGCCAGCTGGACGGCTCCGGGGCCGGTCCGACTGGAGATATCAGCTATCGGAATGGGCGAAGCACGAGCTATTCCAACGATCCGTTCTTAGTGCTGGGCGCCGAGAAGCACGATCTTGACAACGCGACCTACCCGTCCTTCAGCGGATGGCTGGATGAGATCCGGCTCTCAGAATTGGTTCGCTACACATCCGACTTCGCCGTACCCGTTGGCCGTTTCAGCCCCGATGTCAATACGCTGGCGCTCTTCCACCTGAACGAGGGCTACGGTAACGTGATTACGGACAGTTCGGGAGCCGCGGGTGGGCCGAGCAATGGCCTGCGCAGGTACGGCGG
>CAZGCX010000043.1:0-14479 GCA_964524585.1 uncultured Anaerolineaceae bacterium | reverse complement strand
CCGGCAGCCGAGAACAGCACCGCGAAGGCCTCGTCGTACCAGAGCGGCTTGCTGGCCAGCCCGGGCAACCGGGCCACAATCGCCACTCCCATCACCAACCAACTGCCTCGCCGTCCCCATGGTCTCCGAATCCGCCAGGAGGTTCGCCTCCACGACTCTCCCAACCCACCGGCAATTCCAACCAACATCCCCGCCAACCATCCACCGGCTCTCCCCCGTGGCCGCTCGCTGTGGCTATGCGCAGTTTGCTCCGCGGCATTCATCATGGGAGTCGGTACAACACGTAGGAGTCGCCGATCTGCCACACCGGTGTCAGCAGGCTATGCAGTGCCCGCTCAAGCTGGATCCAATCCACCTCGCTGATCGGGTCAAATCCCTCTTGGCGGACCGCCTCGGCTCCCAGTCGGTAGAACAAGACATGTGTGACCCCCTGCGCCTGCCACGCCGCCATGACCGGATCCGCCTGGGGCGCAAGTCGCATCGCATGCCACCAGCGATCGAGCAGTGCGTCGGGTTCACAGGTGACCACCGGATCACAGTAGAAACTGCGTGGCTCCCACAGGAAACGGACCCGCGCGCCGGACGGAAGTTGGTTTACCATCCGGATTGCCCGGTCGTAGTCGCCTAGCTGGGTCTCGAGGTAGGCCTCGGTCGAGAGGCGGCCACTGACTACCTCTGCCGCCCGCTCTCCCGCGGTATACATCAGGTACCCGACCAGGGTCAGGGATAGCACAAAGGCCAGCAGGCCCCCCAACACAAACTGGAGCCTGCGGCTCAGATCACCCAGCGCCTCATATCCCACGGCTGCCGTGGCGGCCAGCAGTGGAAAGATCGGAAACAGCAACCGGGTCTGCACCAGCAACTGAGACTGCCCCAACTGCACGGTCCATCCAATCCAGCCAGCCGTCATCACAATCGTCATCTCGCGCATCGAGCCCAGCCGCGCCTTCGACTGCTTAGCGAGTCGTAACAGCGCCAGCGGCGCCAATCCCAAGAGCAGCGGCCCGATCGCAGCAGCATAGCTGGGATGTCCGACGAAGAATCCACCCTCCACGCCAAACACGGTGGCCTCCCAGCCAGCGAGCAGTAACCGCAGCGGCGGCAATCCAGTTCCGAACCGACTGAACCACTGTGACCGGAAGCTGTCCCAATACACTCCATCGAACACAAACGGATAGACTGGATTGCCGGTGAGCGCCCAATCGGAGAGCAGTGATGGCAGCAAGCTGGCGATCGCAGCCAATACAAAGAGCAACAAATGGCGCAGGCTGCGGCGGTTCACGACTGAAGCCAGCGCCAGACCTACGACCGGCCAGATCGCGGTGTACTTGGTCGCCAGCGCCAACCCAGCACAGAGCCCGGCCAACCCGGTCAGGCGAGTCTGGCGCGCCGAGCTGGCCGGCGTCTGGATCAGCACCAGGCTGGCGATCACCCAATAGGCGGTGATCCACTCGACATACGCTCGGCCGGCGAGCAGCCACATAGAAGGCACGCCGACCAGTATCGCCGCGGCCAGCGATCCTCTTCTGGGGGCCATCGAGTTCACCAGGCCCGGCAAGAGCACCACGGTCAACCCGGCAAATGCCAGATGCAGCACCTGGGCTAGCGCCGGGCCGGCTAGCGCGGAACCAAGCAGGAACATCATCGGACCGACCTTGGGGAACCCCAGGTACGGAAGGTCGAGCGGATGGGTGAGACCGCCCTGCTCCAGATAGAGTTTCGGGCCAGTGAGGTGGTAGACCAGCGAGTCCCAGGCGGTGGGCGGCGCTAGGGCCAGCAACAATGCGCAGCCGCCAGCCAGCCCGACGAACAACCACTCCGGACTGATGCGGCTCCGCGTACCAACGGATGCTCTCATATCCCGGACCGCGGCTGGGAGACTGACCGGCAGTGGAAGCAACACCAGCAGCCAGAGCAGCCACTCCGAATAAAGCTGTACCGCGCCCAGCCCGAGCAAAATGAGGGACAAGATCCCGAGCCCCAATCCGACCTGCAACGCCATCCGCTCGACGGCCGGGAAGTTTTCGAGCGCTGAGCGCTGCGAACGACCGATAAGATTGGCGAGCGCCAACACTGCAACCCAGGCCGCCGCGATGCGAGCCAGCCGGCCAATCGCCTGCAGGGCGTCCGGATCCAACGGCTTGTTGATCGCGTAGAACATCATAAGAACGCCCACAAACCAAATGGCGGCCAGCAGGATCAGCGCCTCGCGCCGGGTCAAGATCGGTTTGGGCCTCACTCAGGCGGCGCTCACAGCGGAAGCTCCCGCACTGCCCACCAGCGTATCCACCACAGGCCGATGAGTGCCGCAACCGGAACCGGCAGGTACATGACCGGACTCTCCACATTGCCTGCCACAGTTGAGGCAAAGAGCAGCCACAGCCCGACCAGCAGCACCGCCAATGCGCCCAGCACCAACGACCTTCCCCCGCTACCCCACCTGGCGTCCCATACCGCAAAGACCAAATACAGCGCCGGCAGGATCACGACGTAGTTGGTTGTGGCCGTTCGAATTGCGACCAAGTTTGTGATGACGATCGTCAGCGCGCAGGTCCACTGAAACCAGCGGTCCGGCTTCCCGATCGCCTGCGCCCACTCCCAGAATTAGTAGTTCAGTGCCGTTCCGCCCAGCACTATGGCCGCGGCTCCAGCTCCCCGCGGCAGCAGCGAAGTCAAAATCGATACCGGTGGGCCTAACTCGGTGTAGCTTGGATACTCGATCAGCTGCTGGAGCCACTGCATCGGCCAAGTCGGAAGCAGCAGGACGAACCCGCCAATCAGCACTCCGATCGATCCCAGTGCTCCGATCACAACCGACCAACGCCTGGCGCTCGCCGCCCAGAGCAGGACGAACGGAATCAGCAGCACCGGCATCTGGGGCTTGGCTATCGACAAGCCCAACAGGATTCCGCCTACAGCATCCTCGCGCCGCTGTATTGCCAGCAGCGCACCAATCATCAACACCGCCTCCAGCACCGCGAACTGACCGACGATCACCGATCGCATCCCGTGATACCAGATCACCGGAAACAGCAGCAACACCACCCGCATCAGTCGACCCGGGCGCCAGCCCGAAATGGAAAGACCCAGGTACCCCAGCAGCGGTAGGCCCAGTTCAAGCAAGGTCATCCAGATTGCGCGGGCCAGCGTGTAGTCCAACAATCCAAACGGGGCGAAGAAAACCATTGCGGGCATCGGGTAGACGAAATTGGCGATGTCCTCCCCCGAGCCGGCCGGCCGACCGTAGATCAACTGTTGGGCGGCCAGCGCCACCTGCGGATCGTAGGGGCTGGCGTCTTGGCGCATCCAGAAACGAGCTCCCACCCAGCGCGCCAGGAAGTCGTTCCCTCCGGGGAACTGGCTGGAGAATCGGTAGTTGACGAAGCCCAGAGCGACGACGACCAGGGCCACCATCAGGCCGATTCCCACACGGATCCAGCTTCGCCTCAATCCGATTTCAAGCTCGCTTTCATTCGCAGTTTACTTGCCTGGCCCAGGGATTCCCCGCCGGCGTGCCGGCAAGCATTCGAGCGACCGGCCAATGGTGCGGATTCGCAATGACCCCAGCCTCACCCCCTGCCAGATCACCGGCAACTGTTCGAGTGACCGGCTAACGATCCGGATTCGCTCTGACCACGACCTCGCCCGCCTGCCAGACCACCGGCCAGCTATCGAGCTGTTCGAGCATCTCGTCGACCGCTCTCAGGTGTACCGCACCCCACTCAGTCCAGATCGGATCGACGATGACATAGGCCGCGCGCTGCAGGCTGACTTCATAGGCGAATCGACTCTTGGGCAAGTCGGCCGGGTAGTCTATCGCCGCCTGCCCTGAATACGCCAACACCTGCTGGAAGTCGGCGGCCTGGCCGTCAAGCGCCCACGCGATCGCAGGCGAGGCCAGCACCAGATCGGTCTCAGCTGCGCGCTGGTTGACATAGTCGGCCGCGGCCCGGGCCGGACCCACCGCGACATAAGCCCACGAGTTTCCACGCCCGAATCCCTCCTGAACCTCGCCCAACAGCTGGATGGTGGAAATCAGCAACGGACCAAGCACCAACAAGAACATCACCGCCGACGAACCGAGCATCCCCAATCTCATCCTGAACCAGTTCCCGGCCATCGACCGAGTGAACCATGGCCAGCGGTTTAGCTGCTCGACGATGGCCTCCCGGCTCAACGACAGCAGCCACGGCACGCCAGTCCAGAGCAGGCTGGCAACTCCGATGGCCAGCAGTGGGAAGAGCGGGATGATCGAATACAGCCGCAGTCCGGCCAGCCCAGCCGAGCGGCCCAGCAGCACCAGCGGAACCAGCAGCATGAGCTGCAGGTACAAGCCGGCACGTTTTGGACTGAGCAGAACCAGCCCGATCAGCGCCGGGACCCACCACGCTTCAGTCAGGATCAGAGTCCCGATATTGAGCACGATGAGCGAGAGCTGTGCCCACCAGGGAACCGCAGACATCAAGGCCAGTATGAATCGGAGATCGACCGAGAAGGTGTCCGGACTTCGTAGCGCGACGGAAAGCGCGTAGAGGCCGATTGGCGCCAGGCAGATCGGAACCCACCAGAGCAAGTGTCTCCAGTTCCGGACCAGGATGATCAGGCCCGCCGGCGCAATCAGGCTGATCATCATCAGATCGGTCACCGACCCGAGGCCGATCGCCATGCCTGCCAGGACCAGACCGAACGTCCAATCGCGATCCAAGAAGCCCCACAGGCCGGCGACCGCCAACAGCAATAGCGGAGTCAGCAGGTTGTAGCTGAAGCCGACCCGAGCATAGAACACCGCCGGGGGGTAAACCGCATACAGCCCGGCGGCCAGCAATGCCAAACCGGCGCGCCTTGGTCCGACGATCGTTCGCGTGGCAAGGTACACCCCAGCCGTGCTGATCACTCCAAGCGCCGCCGTGACCGCACGCAGGGTCAGCATGGCATCTCCGCCAGCTGGCAAGAACGCAGCCACAATGAACGGGATCACTGGAAACCGGGCCACCAGGAGAGTCGAGTGGAGCAGTGCCTGATATTGAACTTCGCCTTGGGATCGGTGCCGGGCGATATCTGCCAGCGTGCCGGCGTCGCTGTACCATCCCGGGTTGGTAGCAAGCTGGCTGAACCGCAGGTATACGGCGAGCGCCAGGATTGCTCCAATCGCAGCCAGCTCCAAGCCGATCGGGAGCCAATTGCGGACCATCGCCGGTCCCGTACCGGCAGGCACCGGGCGACCCAGCTGCGGCCCCTCGCTCACCCCACCCATCCCCAGATTGCGAACTGGCCCGACAGGAAGAGCAATCCAACCGTAGAGGGGTACAGCACCAACCTGCGGCGCCACGGAGTCGAGGCCCACTCAGCAAAAATAAAGAACGCGGGGAAGAGAACGATCACATACCGGGAGCTGCCCAGCAGCGGCTGGGATCCAGCAGAACGTACCAAGAGCGGTGCCAGCAGCCCAAGGTACAGCAAGCCAATCGAGGCGGAGTACCGCCTCCAAGCTACGACTCCGCACGCAACAAACAGGAGCAGGAATGCCAGGTCGAGTACGTCGGCCATGAACGCGTCTCCCGACAGCAGCCGCAAAGCTCCTTGAGCCAGGTTGACTCCCGGGAGCGACAACCCGCCGTGCGAGCGCCCGGCCTGCGCGGCAAGCGGCGCGAGGGGGCTCATCCCCAACCCCAGCCAAGCGTAGATCGGAAGGACCAGCGCGGCGGCGATGGTCGCCACGGCTGGGGCGAATGGGCGCAGCGACCCGGTCTGGCGTGAGCTGAGCCTGCCCAGGTAGGCTAGAGGCAGTGTCACCAACGCCCCCACCAATCGAGAGAGCGCGGCAGCCGCCCCAGCCGCAGCACTGATGGCCCATTTGCCGGGTGGATAGGCAAGCAACGCAGTGCTGGCGCCCAAGAGCAGCAATGACTCGGTGTAGGCCGCCAGAAAGAAAAACGAGGTGGGGAACACCGCCAGAAACAGGATAGCCCGCCGGGCAGTGATCGGATCCTGCAGCTCACGACAGGCGATCAGGTAGACGGCAATCAGGGCACCCAGGTATGCCAGGTTGGAGATGACAATACCCGCCAGCAGCGTGTGGCCGCCCAGCGCGGCGCCGAGTATCCACATCAGGAATGGAAATAACGGGGGTGTGAACAACGCCCCGTCGAAGGCCAGATATCCGCGATCGGCAATCGCCTGGTAGTGCAGGGTATCCCAGCGCTGCCACGGCTCCAGCCAGGAGTTGGTCTCCGGCTGCACACCGAGGTATGGCCGCAAGGTGGGCTCCGGTGGCATCGGCTCGGAGATCACCTGACGGACCGCCCACGGCCATATAGCAAGCGCAATGCGGATGGTGAGAAAGATCGGGAGCACCGCCGCGGCTGCCTGCCGAACCGTCGGCGCGAATTCGTCACCGGGCTGCCCCACCCTCAATCTCCGTCAACCAAAACAACCGCCATTGAGTCTCGGAATGGGGTTAACCAGCCGGCTTCTTGCAACCGGGCTGCTAGCGGCGCATCCGGCTCAATTAACACGAGACGAATCTCCCACCGACTTAATACACTCTCCCAGCCTGGATCGGCGCGCCAAATCGCGACATACTGCTCCAGGATTTCGTCGTCAAACAGATCCGTGCGCCCATCGACGAAACTCAGGTATTGCGGATGCAGGGCCCAGATCACGTAACTGCCCCAGTTGTACGAGTTGAAGAGCGGTCCTTCCGGGCGCCGCCCCTGCAGGTATTCAACCGCTGCCACTGGCGCCTGTCGCTCCAATGCAGCCTGATTGACGCTATGCGTGAGCACCGGGATTGACTTGAGGGCCGCCGCCAGGCCGACCAACGTCAGTAGGGTCAGGTTGACGACCCGTGCCAAACGAGCAGGCAACTGGCCTTCGGGGCTGCGGTGAGGCAGCCGTCCGGTCAAGACTGCATCCAGCATGCGGGCCAGTGTTGGCGTCGCCAGCAGGCCGAATAGGGCAACATTACGCGCCGCCGTCAGTCCCATGGCGGCAAATACCCCGACGGTGAGCAGTTCCCGCCAACTTGGTCGCTTGGGCGAGATTGCCATGGCGCCGCCCACCAGCAGCAGCATCACCAAGAACGGCTGCAGTTCCAGCTGATGGAAGTTCGGGGACTGCCACTCCTGGATGTAGTTCTGCAAAGCGGTGATTGAGACAGTTCTGAATGGGTAGGCCAATAGCCGTGGACCGGCTGGATTCAGGCAGACCGCGATCAGCCCCAGGCCGCTGGCAAGCGCCAGGTGCGCCGGCCGGAGCGCAGAAGTCTCAGGCTGGAGAGGGCGGAGGCGTTCAGGGAGGTAGGTGTCCAGGGCGAGCCCCACCAACTCGATCAGTAACAGGATCAATCCGATCGCGAAGCCGCCGTGCAGGTTGGCCCAGACCCCGATCAGCACGACCGGAAGCCACAGCGCTCTGGGGCCGTGCGCCCGAGCGCGCCACAATGCCCAATACATGATCCCAGTCAGGGCGAACGACAGGATTTGAGGTCGGGCCGACCAGAACACACCGGAAACCGTGGCTCCCAGGATGAACACGAAGGCCCTGAGCATTGGGGGCGCCTGGGTGCTACGCCAAATAAACGCAAATGCGACCACGACCGATAATGCGGTGAGCAGGTTGAGGCCGGGCAGCCCAAGCCCGGCGTAGATCAGAGCCATTAGGATTTGCGAGGCCCAGCCCGGGTACACCCACGATTGGTCCAGCCGGGTGAGCGAGAAGTGATCGGTCTGCAAGATGCTGCGGTTCTCCAGCATCCACTCGCCCGCCCGCAGGTGCCACCAGGTGTCGTTCGAAACCGATACCCGCATGGCCATGGCAGCGATGGCCAGGAACGTCAACCCAACGATCATTCGGCGGAAGCTCAATGCTCGCTCCCGTACGTCGGTATGTCTATGCGCAACGCACGCCGTGGAGTCACACTCATTGGCTCAACGGCAAGCTGAGCTGTTCCGGCGGTATGGGCCGTGACAGACCATGGAAAATGTTGAAATCTCCGTATGCAGTCTCCTGCCAGGTGACACCGGACCGCTCGAGCCCGTCCCGAATCTGCCGATCCAGACCAGCGTGGCGAAATGTAATGTAGGCCACCCGGTCGCTGCTTTCAACCATACCGTTGTACGGCGCATAGCGATTGTCGCGCGCGGTGAAGCGGAAATCGAGGTGATAGGGCAAATCGGGGACGAAGATCAATCGTTCCTGAGATTGAAAGGCAAGCGGATAGGCCACCCAATAGGTGGTGTAGCCGCGCAGCTCTCCGAGTTGCAGCAGCTGGTCGGCCAATCCCGGGATGGCATCGGCATCGACCCGGGTTTCCGGGTTGAATTGGGTGGTGATCCCGGGCGGATTAGCGGCAGCCGACTGCAATGTGCCCCACAGGTTGAAGGCCAAAACTGCGCCGAGCAGCAGCCACCTGACAGCCGCGGAATTCAGCCGGTTGAGAAACGCGGCAGCCGCGATTGCAAGCGGAAGCAGCAGCGGGAGGAAGTAGCGGCCCGAAGGGTCGGCTCCGAAGGGGGTGACGACCAGGCCACCCAGAGTGGCGATCGCGACACCCAACAGCAACCACTTCCCGGGGTTGGCCGACTCCGCAATCCTCAGCGAGCGCAGGGCGGAGTAAACCACCAGCAGCCAGAATGCGGCTGCGATCGGAGCCAAGGGAAGCGCCAAGAGCCCAGTTCCCCACGGCGGCCGCAATCCGGCCACGACCGTTGGCCCAAAGAGCAGCAGACCTGCAAGATGGTTGCCGACCGCTTCGAACAGCCCCGCAGGGCTTGCGCCGGCGATCGCCGAGCCAAGCAGTTCAGACACAAAGGTGCCAGCGCCCTGGCCGACGACCGACCACAACCAGGGGCCAGCGCCGAGCGCAGCCGCTGCCAATACCAGGCTGCCCAGCCCGATCGCTCCGGCACGGTTGCGAGAGCGTCGCGCCGTCCGGATGACCAGGACGGCGGTGGGCACGCTGAACACCAGCGTGAGCCCGAACACCCACAGGCCGAAGCCAGCCAACCCGCCCCAGACGATCGCCAGCCACCGGCGATCAGGAGCCCGGCTGTAGGCCAGGCTGCTGAGCATCAGCAGGTTTCCGATTAACAACGCCTCGCCGTAGCCCCCCAGCGAGACCGTGGTGTACAGCGTGACATTCACCGTCGGCACCGCCAATAGCAGCCCAGAGATGAGCGCTGCCCGCCGGCTTCGAGTAATGGCGTGCGCCAGCAGCATGCCGGTAGAGATCGTGGCTGCGTAGAGTGCGGATTGCACCACCCGGATGGCCCAAACCGGTTCGGATCCGGACAGCCGGAAGGCCAGCGCCACCAGTGTGGCATCCAAGCTGCCCATGTATGCCTGGCCGTAGAAGAAGACCGGCCAGTGGCCCTGCAAGATGTGTCGGGCCATCAGCCCGACAATCGCTTCGTCGGCATGGAACGGAAAGGCGCCGATGCGGAGCAGTGCGGCCTTCAACAAAAGGCCGAGAACGACGACGCCGGTCCGCCAGGGCAGGAAGGTGCGATCTTGCGAACTACCCTCCATATGCAATAATCCGCCCGTGCTTCGAAGTAAATGGTTGTGGATCGAGCTGCTGGTGGTGTTGCTGGCGATCGTCGCCCGTCAGGTACCCGGGCCAAGAACTATCGACGATGCCTACATTACCTACCGCTACTCTCAGAATCTGCTGCGAGGCGAGGGGCTGGTCTACAACCCAGGTGAGCAGGTACTGGGAACCACCACCCCAGTCTATGCGGCGCTGCTGGCGGGCGTGGCGCTCCCGTTCGGCGGGAGCCGAGCCGACTTCCCCGTTCTCGCAACCTGGGTGAATGCGCTGGCGGATGCTGTGACCTGCCTTATCTTGCCGCTGCTCGGTGCTCGGCTGGGCTCGCGATTCGCTGGGCAAGTGACCGCGGTGGTCTGGGCCATCGCTCCGTGGTCGGTCACATTCGCCATTGGAGGTTTGGAGACCAGTCTGCTGGTCGCCCTGGCGACCGGCACATTCTACTTACATTTGTCCGGTCGGCCAGTGTGGGCCGCGCTTGCCGGGTCGATTGCGCTGCTCACCCGTCCCGACGCTCTGCTGTTCCTGATCCCGCTCATCGCTGCTCGGCTGTGGAGTTGGCGCACCGGCGATCGCCCAAGTTGGCGTGAGCTCGTCGCCTTCGGCGCGCCACTGGCCGGGTGGTTAGCAGTCAGCCTTTCGACCTACGGGTCCCCGATCCCACACTCCATCTTTGCCAAGGCGGTCGCCTATCGCCTCCCGCCCACAGCCGGATTGATCCGCCTGCTTCAGCACTTCGCCACGCCGTTCGTGGGGCATGAAACGCTTGGGCTGGGTTGGATCCGAGTTGGATTGGTGCTGTATCCGGCGCTCTATCTGTTGGGGGCGATCACCTCATTCCGCACCCAACGGGAAGGCTGGCCGGTGCTGGTCTATCCATGGCTGTACTTCACAGCCTATGCTGTGGCGAACCCGCTGCTTTTCCGCTGGTATCTCACTCCCCCGCTTCCGATCTACATCCTGATGATCATGGTTGGCGTCTGGCGAGTGGCGCGCGATGTGAAATCTCCGATCCCCGCCGCTCTGGCCGGCGCGGCGGCGATTGCGCTTACCGCTAACGGCTGGACTCTGGCCCCCGACCATGGGCCGATGCGGCCGGCGCCGAAGATGGCCTACATACAGCTCGAGCTGCTGTACCGGGACGCGGCTCAGCAGCTTCGCAGCTGGATCCGGCCTGGTCAAGTGCTGGCCGCTGGCGACGTCGGCGTACTCGGGTATTACACGCAAGCCCGAATCCTCGACCTGGTGGGGCTGATCTCGCCGGAGGCGACTGCATACTATCCCGCATCTGAATCGATCTATGCCATCAATTTCGCAGTGCCACCTGCCCTGGTAAACGATCTCGGTCCAGATTACCTGGTCGTGCTCGAAGCCTACGTTCGTCTCGGGCTGCTCACGGATGCCCAATTCAAGCGTGACTATCGGTTGTTCGATCGCCTGGACACCGACATTTATGGTAGCGACGGACTGCTGATGTTCGTCCGTTCCGGCGAGCAGTGAGCCAACGGCTGCGGTTGCTGGCGCTTGGCTTACTGGGATTCTCAGCCTTTGTGCTCGCTGGCGTACGCCTGGTGCCTTTCCATCCTGACGAGACTTCGCTGCTGTATCAGAGCCGCGATCTCGAGCAGTACTTCACCGACCCGCGGTCGTTGGCCTATTCGCCGGCCGGTCCTCCCAACCAGGAGCAGGTCTACCGGGCACTTAACGCACCGATGGCAAAGTATGTCCTCGGCATCGGCCGGCTGATTGCTGGGTATTCCACCCGGAGCGTCTCGGTGGATTGGGACTGGACGGAAAGCTGGGCAGCCAACCTGGCCCGCGGCGCCGTGCCCCCGCAGCGGCTGTTGAACGGCGCGCGAGCGGCGGGCACATTGTTGTTGCCGGCCGCCGTGCTCTTCGCCTATTTGACCGGCGCTAAGCTCGGAGGATTTGCGGTCGGTGCGCTGACTGCCAGCTTGCTCGGGTTCAATGCGCTGTTCCTGCTGCACGGGCGCCGGGCGATGATGGAGGGCGCGATGTTCTTTGGCCTCAGCTTCGCGCTGTGGGCCACACTCAACGCGGATCGACGGCCGTCGCTGGCTGGCGCTGCGGCGGCGATTGCACTCAGCGCCAAGCATTCTTTGCTGCCGATGCTAGCCTTGGCCGCTATCGGAGCGTTCTGGACCACCGGCCGCGGGCCGGACGCCAAAGTCCGGTTGGCGAATCTCGGAAAGCTAGTCCTGGCCGCCGCGCTGACCTTCACGGTGCTAAACCCGTTCTTCTGGACTCATCCCATCGCGGCCGGCGTCGAGGTGGTCGAGCAACGAGCTGGGCTGGCTGCGGCTCAGCTGCAGACTCAGCAAGCGGCGGATTTCGCCGCCATGCAGCTCCCGATGAGCGTCAGCGATCGACTGGCTGCCTTCTTGGGCCAGGTGTTTTTCTCTGAGCCTCAGTTCTCGGAGGCCGCCAACTATCGGGCTGAGATTAGTTCTCAGATCATCCAGTATTCTGGTGTTCCGGGTCACAATTGGTTGCGTGGCTGGTTGGCCGGCGGCGCGCTGTTTGGGCTGACACTGTTCGGGGTGGCTTCGGCTGCCGCCTCGCTGCGACGCTTGAACCAGGATGCTCGCCGGATCACACTGCTGCTCGTGACCGGCACACTGGGAATGGGACTGGTATTGGCGGTCGGAATCCCCTTTCCGTTCCAGCGCTACTACCTTCCGCTGCTTCCGTTCACCTCGCTCTGGTCCGCCCACGCGGTGATCGAGCTCAGCTCGTTAAGCAAAAGGCTGCTCTCTTCGAGAGCAGCCCGTAGTTGAATCGGTTCGGAGAACGCTTAGCCGCGCAGGTAGTCGACCAACTTGCGACGATGTGAAGGGTGACGCAGTCGGCTCAGCGCCTGTGCCTCGATCTGTCGCACCCGCTCTCGGGTCACACCCATTTTTCGGCCCACTTCCTCCAGCGTGTAGCTTTGGCCGTCGTGCAGCCCATAGCGCAGCTGCAGGATCCTGACCTCTCGCGGCGGAAGCGTGTGCAGCACGTCCCGCAGCTGCTCGCGCAGTAGGCTCTCAGTAACTGCATCCGCCGGCGCAGGAGATTCCTCGTCCTGGATGAAGTCCGCCAGCACCGAGTCTTCCTCCTCGTCGGTGGGGGTCTCCAGCGAGATTGGCCGTCGCGCCACCTGGATCATGTTCTCGACTTTCTTTGGAGTGACACTCAGCGCCTCGGCCAACTCCTCGGTTGTTGGATCGCGCCCCAGGTGCTGGGTGAGCTGATGCGAGGTGCGCAGCAACCGGTTGATCTGATCTCCCATATGGACCGGTACTCGGATCGTTCGACCCTGGTCCGCGATGGCGCGGGTCACCGCCTGGCGGATCCACCAGGTGGCGTAGGTCGAGAACTTGTGGCCGCGCCGATAATCGAACTTCTTGGCAGCGCGGATCAGCCCAATATTCCCCTCCTGGATCAAGTCCAGAAACGGAACCCCGCGGCCCATGTATTTCTTGGCGACGCTGATCACCAACCTGGAGTTGGCAGTGATCAGGTGTTCTCGGGCCGCCCAACCGTCCTCGATCAGCAGCCGCAAACTCACCCGGCGAGAGTCGTTGACCCCTCCTCGGGCCATTGCCTCGCGTGCCTTCCTGCCACGCTCGATCCGCTTGGCCAGCGAGACCTCTTGCTCGGCGGTCAGCAGCGGGACCCGGCCCACTTCTTTGAGATACAGGCCGACGCTGTCGTCCGCATCGATCTGCGCCAGGTCGTTCTTGTCGGTCTCCTGGGATTTCTCCAGTTCGACCAGATCTTCGTCGCGAGCATCCTCGTCGTCCGGGGCCTCGTCCAGGTAGGTAATCCCGGCCGCTAGCAGCGCTGAATACACCCCCTCGAGTTGATCGATGTTGTTCTCAACTTCAGGGAAGACCGCCAGGATGTCGTCAATCGTGACGTAGCCGCGCTCTTTGCCGAGCTCGAGCAGGTGCTCCATCGTCGGGGCCTCGTCCGCACCATCCTCCTGCGCGGCGAAATCATCCCGAGTTCTGGCCTTACCGTTGCGCTTTCGAATAGCCTTTGCCAATGTCGGACCGGTCTCCTTCCTCAACTGCCTAAAGCGTCATAACAGCTTAATGAAATTCGCGGCCGGAATCAACACTCAAAGGGGAAATTGGTCGGTTGAGACCCGCTCGCGGCCTACCCCCCGCTTTCCTGCGTGGCTTCGGGGCTCGGATCCAGAGTCGCCTCCGGCGTTGCCGTCGCAGTCTCCGTCGGCGTCGGGGTATTGGTCGGGGTAGCGGTCGGGATCAAGTCGGGCCCCAGCTGCAGCACCTCATCCAGCCCGATGGTGCTGAACACCAAGACTCCCTGCCGCTCCTCGAACGAGGCGTAACGTGAGCCGCCGGTTGGTGCCTCGCGCCCCAACGTCAAGACCAGCTGGTCTCCGCCTGCGGTCGTTACGCTGATTCGGAAGTGCGGGTCATCCAGTTCGTAGTCGGCAAGCTCCTGGGCATCGAGAATCTCGGCTCGCGGGCTAGGAGCGGCCAGCCAACTCACGGCCCGCTCGACCCGCGCAGCGTCCACGGCCAGCTCATCCGGCCGGACCATCTTCCAGAGGTCCTGCTCATCGCGCACCAGCTCAACCACCTGGTCGGATTCCAGATCTTCGACGGTCACCCCCACAATGTCACTACTCTCCAAGCTCCAGACCGGTTCGGGCGATTCGGTGGGGGTCGGCTCTGCTGTTCCGGCCGAATTGCGGCTGATGATCAGCGCCGCCAGCAGCACGCCAACGAACAGCAGCAACACGATTCGCGTATTGCGTCGGATCATCGATTGATCAAGTCTCAGTCCGGAGCCCAGCCGACCGTGCGGTCGATCAGGCCCGTTTTCTCCGCTCCCACCACACCCGGCCACCGGCGGCCAGGATCCCTCCCGGGATAACCACCGCGGTCCCAATGATCA
>CAZGCX010000042.1:11054-14896 GCA_964524585.1 uncultured Anaerolineaceae bacterium | reverse complement strand
TTCGTATTTCCCCGATGCTAGCCGGGGATAGAGTTTGCCTTGAATGTATTGCAGTCAAGCCCGTGGATTGTCGCGGGTGTAGTCCAGGCTTGCAAGCTTCTTGGAGGTCACCAGTTCCGGAGGCGCAGCCACAGGGCCGGCTGCAAGGTCGTACTCAAGGGGTAAAGCGATTGTATCATGTCGAGGGATAATTGGCTGCAATGCCGACCATCGAGCAAGCTCAACGTTGGTATCCGTCCGACGATCCGGTACACGGGTTCGACCACGTGCTGCGGGTGCACGCCATGGCCCAGCAGATTGGCCGCCAGCTTGGGGCCGACCTGGAGATCTTGCAGGCGGCGGCGTTGCTGCACGACGCGGCCGGTGCGGATCCGCGGGAAAATCGAGCTGAGCATCAAAACGCCTCGGCCGCCTTCGCGCGCCAAGTGCTGCAGGGCGAAGGCTGGCCAGACGACCGGATCCAGGCGGCCATGCACTGCATCGAGAGCCACCGCTTCCGGGGCCAGGTGCAGCCACAGACCCTAGAAGCCAAGATCCTCTTTGACGCCGACAAGCTGGACGTGCTGGGAGCCTTCGGCATTGGCCGGACCATCGGTTACGCAGTGCAAGCCGGGCAACCGATCTATGCTGCCCCGTCGGAACGATTCCTGGCTTCTGGAGATCACGAGCCGGGAGAGCCGCACAGCGCATACCATGAGTACCTGTTCAAACTGCGCCACGTCGGCGCCCGCCTGCACACCGAGCCGGCCAAGCAGCTGGCCGAGCCGCGTGAACGGGTAATGCGCAGCTTCTTCGAGCAGCTGGCGGATGAGGCGCAGGGCAAGAACTGATCAGTGACCGGTGGGCGTCGCATGATTGAGAAAAAAAAGAAAGGAGATTGCTACTCGACAGGAACACCGTGAAGATCCTGCCCGTCTGGTGATTCTGCCCCCGGCTGGTGAGCACGCTTGCTGGCCGGCTAGCGCATACAGCGCCCGGGTTCCGATTCCATCGTGACCACCCCGCAGTGAACATATGCGAGACTGGGGAGCGAATGAACCGCCGGACGCGCAGAGGGAGGGCGACTGGAGGCCATTGAAGCTCGCCAACATGTACGAGGAATTCAGCGGCCTATGCCAGTGATAAGATTGCGCGATGCCAAAGGCCAGTGAGCGGCAGATCCTGCTGACCAATGACGACGGAATCGACTCGGAAGGCCTGTGGGCTGCCGCCGAAGCGCTCTCTGAGCTCGGCTTCGTCACAGTGGCGGCCCCGCGCGAGCAGTTCTCCGGCGCCGGGCGCAGTATGCCGCTCGGTTCGGATGGGGTGCTGCGGGAAGAGGAAGTCACGGTGCACGGCGTCACCTGGGAGGTGTATGCGGTGGGGGGATCGCCGGCACAGACCGTGCAGCACGGCATCCTGGAACTCATGCCGCGGCCGCCCGACCTGTTGGTCGCCGGCATCAACCGCGGTGAGAACCTCACGGTGAGCATCACCATCTCCGGTACGGTCGGCGCCGCGCTGGAGGCGGCGTCGTTTGGCGTGCCAGCCCTGGCAGTTTCGCTGGAGATGCCCAAGGAGAGACAGCGCGGCCCCAGCGGCGCCGACTTCTCTGCCGCTGCCCACTTCACCAAGACCTTCGCGAGCTACATGCTGGAGTCGGAGTCCGAGCACGACATCGACGTGTTGAACGTCAATGTGCCTTCCGACGCGACCCCGGAGACCCCCTGGCAGGTGACCCGCCTCTCGCGCACTAACTATTACGTTCCGCTCAGCCCGGAACGTGAGAGCTTTGATCACCAGACCCGGGTCGACTTCGAGATCCGGCTGGAAGAGGACCAGCTGGAACCCGATTCCGACGTCTACGTAGTTCGGCTGGCCCGCAAGGTATCGGTAACGCCGCTCAGCCTGGATATGACCTCTCGGGTCGATCTGACTCGGTTGGAAGAACAGCTCAAAGCCAAGGAGATCAGCCAAAGGAAATGATTGGGACCAAGTTCGGTGCCTATGAGATCACCGAAGAGATCGGCAAGGGCGGGATGGCCACCGTGTACCGGGCCTACCAGCCGAGCATGGACCGGCACGTGGCGGTGAAAGTGATTCGCGCCAGCATCTTGGGCGATGAGATCGGCCGCGACCGTTTCCAGCGCGAGGCGAGATTGATCGCCAAACTGGAGCACCCGCACCTGCTGCCGGTTTACGATTTCGATGGAGCACACGACCCTCCTTACATCGTGATGCGCTACCTGGAAGGGGGAACGCTCAAACAGGTGATGGAGTCGGGGACGCTGCCGCCGGAGGAACTGCTGTACATGCTGCGGCAGGTGGCTACCGCGTTGGACTACGCTCATCGCCAGGGCGTGGTGCACCGCGATCTCAAGCCCTCCAACATCATGATCGACCGCGAAGGCAACGCCTTCATCGCTGACTTCGGCATCGCCCGGGTCAGCGACGCGGCCAAAGACCTGACCGGCACCGGGAACGTGATCGGCACCCCCGGCTACATGGCCCCCGAGCAGGCACGCGGCAAGGGGGAAGTCGATGGCCGGGCCGATGTGTATTCGCTGGGGGTGATCGCCTTCGAGCTGCTGGCCGGCCGCGGCCCGTTCGATCGCGAGAGCGCGGTTGAGGAACTGATGGCGCATCTGCAGGAGCAGGTGCCGGACATCACCGAATTCAACGACGAGCTCACTCCGGCGGTCAACCAAGTGGTCCAAAAGGCGCTAAGCAAGAATCCAGACGGGCGCTACCCGACAACCGGAGAAATGGTCGAGGCGCTGGAGAAAGCACTGAAGAAGCGGGCCAGCAACGCGCCGTCCGAACTCCGATCGCTGACCCAGAGCTTTGCCGCTGACCAACTAGCGGCGTTGGAGCAGGCCAGCCCTGAACCGCAAACGCCCAGCGACGTCCAGCGTCAGATGACCGCCCTCTACATGGACGTGAGCGACTTCGCTGAGCTGCTCTACGAGACCGAGGAAACCGACGCGGTCCAGCGCCAAATCGATCGCATGTGGCACGCCTTTGAAGGCATCGCCCAGCAACATGGCGGGAAGCTGGAAAGCCGCACCGGGGAAGCCGGACTGCTGATTTGGGGCCGCGAGGAAACCAAGGAGAGCGACCCCGAGCAAGCGATCCGGGCTGCACTGCAAATGAAACAGGCAGTAGTCGCGCGGGCCAAGGAGCGCTGGGGCGAATCGGAGGAGGAGCCGCCCTTCAAGGCGGCCATCACCACCGGCCCGGTGCTGCTGACTCGGGAAAAGACCGGCGACACCACTGCCAGCGGGGTGACGCTGACGCTGGCAGCCCGGCTGAAGGAGTCGGCCCCGCCGGGCGAGGTGCTCATCGGGCACGACACCTACACCCAGGTGCGCGGCATCTTCCAGGTCCGCCAGCTGCCGCCGGTGCGCATGCGCGGGCGGGCGGAGCCGCTGGATGTCTACCTGACGCTGGAAGCCAAACCGCGCGCCTTCCGCCAAGAAGCGCGCGGCATCGAAGGCGTCGAGACCAAGATGATCGGCCGCGAGCCAGAGCTCAAGATCCTGCAGGATGCGCTGACGCTGACCATCGAAGACGGGGAGACCCAGGTGGTTACCGTGGTGGGAGACGCCGGAGTGGGCAAGTCGCGGCTGCTATACGAGTTCTTTGCCTGGGTGGAGCTGCTGGATGAGACGCTGTGGTTCTTTGAGGCCCGCGCCACCCAGCCTTCGATGCTGCAGCCCTATTCGCTGACCCGCGACCTGTTTTCCTTCCGCTTCGAGATCCTGGACAACGATCCGCTGACCGTGGTGCATCAGAAGTTCGAGCAGGGCATCGCCGGCTTCCTGAACGGCCGCAGCGCCGAGATCGCACCGATGATTGGCCAA
>CAZGCX010000042.1:4992-11044 GCA_964524585.1 uncultured Anaerolineaceae bacterium | reverse complement strand
TTTCAGACAACCCGCTGGTGCAATCCAAGCTGGAGGACCCGGAAGGCTTCCACCGCGAGGCGCTGCAATACCTGGGGGACTTCTTTCTGACTGCCTCCGAGACTCACCCGGTGCTGATCCAGGTGGAAGACATCCACTGGGCGGACGACCGCTCGCTGGACCTGCTCAACAGTCTGGCACGTGAGAACACCGAAATCCCACTGTTTGTGATTTATATGGCGCGCCCGGCGCTCTACGACCGCCGACCCTCCTGGGGCGAAGGACAGCTATTCCACGCCCGCCTCAATCTGGAGCCGCTGTCGCGGTTGGATAGCCGCCGGCTGGTGCGCGAGATGTTGAAAAAGGCCGATAAGGTCCCCGGCCAGCTGCGGGATCTGATCATCGACCGGGCGGAGGGCAACCCGTTCTACATGGAAGAGTTGATCAAGTCGCTGATCGACGATGGCGTGATCATCAAAGGCGACCAGCAGTGGACGGTCGAAATGGGGCGGTTGAATCCGGACCGGGTGCCGGGCACGCTGGTGGGCGTGCTGCAGTCCCGCCTCGACAGCTTCCCGCCCGGACAGCGTGCGCTGATGCAGCGGGCTTCGGTGGTGGGCCGGATCTTCTGGGAGAGCGCAGTGGCGCACTTGAGCAAGACCGAGGGGACGACACCGGGTGCGGTGGCCAGCATGCTGAACGATCTGCGCAAGCGGGAGATGGTCTTCAAGCGCGAGGAGTCGGCCTTCGAAGGGACCAACGAATACGGCTTCCGCCACGCCATCCTGCGCGATGTGGTCTACGACACCATCGTGCCCCGCCAGCGGCGCGAGTACCACAAACAGGTGGCGGAATGGCTGATCGAGACCAACCGCGACCGGCTGGACGAGTACAACTTGCTGATTGCCGAGCATTCCGAGCGGGCCGAGCAGATGGCGCTGGCCTCCGAGTACACCGCCCGCGCCGCCGCAGTAGCGGGGGCGCGCGGTACGTTGGATGAGTCAATCGAGGTGGCCAGCAAAGCGCTGGCGCTGCTGAACGGCGTCGATGGCGTGGACCAGCAGCGCATGCGGCTGCAGCACCAGCTGGGACAGCAGCTCGGGTTCAAAGGCAACTTCGACGCGGCCGTCTCCACCTTCGAAGCCGCTTTGGCCACCGCCCGTGAGCTTGGCGATCGCTCGATGCAGGCACAGCTGCTGGGTGAGCTGGGACGGGTGGAGGGCACCTGGCGCAACAAGCACGAGGCGGGCGCGAAATACCTGGACGAGGCGATGCAGATCGCCCGCGAGCTGGGGGACAAGGCCAATGAAATGTTCCTGCTGCGTCAGCTCGGAAACCTGGGCTTCGGCACCGGCGACTTCGATCAGGCGATCGAGTACCTGAAACAAAGCCTGCAGGTGGCGCAGGAGCTGGAAGACTCGGAGTCTCAGGCTAATGCGCTCAACAGCCTGGGTTTGAACGCCTGGGCGCTGAACGACTTGGATGAGAGTTATCAGTGGCTGAAAGACGCTCTGGCGATCGCCGAACAGCGCGGCGACCGGCAGCAGATGGCGATGATTGCGGGCAATCTTGCCGGGGCCGAGCTCACGCTGGACAACGTGGACGAAAGCCGGCGGGTGGCGGAGCGGGCGCTGCAATTGGCCAAGGATGTGGCGAGCGATCCTTTGATCACGGGCGCGCTAAGCTCGCTGGGCGCCGCGCTGATCTCGCAGGGGGACCTTGCCGGCGGGCGGAAGCGACTGGAGGAGTGCCTGCGAATGCAGGTGGTGCTGGATGATGTGGGTAGCCAGGCCTTCACGGTCTCGGAATTCGGTCGGGCGCTGGCGCTGGAGGGTGACCCGGAGAAGGGACTGGAGTACATCGGGCTGGCCCGAGTGCATCCCTACATCGAGAAGTTCGCCCGCCATCACTTTGCCCGGATTGTGGAGATGAGCCGCGGTGAGCTGACCGACGAGCAGGTCGAAGCGGCGCTCAAGCGCGGCGAAAAGCTCAAGTTGGAAGAAGTCGTGGCCGAACTACTGGGGGAGCGCGAGGCGGCTTAGAGTCGGGTAGGTTGCGGGGCGGGCCGACGCTACCGCGAGGCCCGAAACAAACAGATCTAGATCCCGTTTGCGGTGCCCTGCGCCGCGCCACCCAGCACCAGCGCCAGGTGTTCGGCGCCGTCGGGGCCGACCACTGCCAGCACCTCGTCATCGGACTCAAACACGGTTTCGCCGCGCGGGATGATCAGCTTGCCGCGGCGGATGATGCCGGCGATCACGCAATCATCAGGCAATTCCAGCTCACCCAGCGCCACCCCGACTACCGGCGCGCCATCCGGCAGCTTCTCCTCCACCAGCGAGTAAGCGCCGCGGCGCAGCTTCAACAGCGTCATCATGTCGCCCAGCGACATTTCCTCTTCGATCAGGCTGGCCAGGATTTCAGCCTGGTTGAGCGCCACATCGACGTGAAACAGCTCGTTGAACAGCCAGGCGGTATTGGGGTGGTTGACCCGAGCGATGGTGCGCGGTACATCAAAGTGAGTGCGGGCATAGTGACACAGCGCCAGGTTGGTGGCGTCATCCGAGGTGCAGGCGGCCAGCACGTCTGCTCGATCGACGTTGGCCTGACGCAGGACCTCTGGGTTGGTTGGGTCACCCTCGATAATCACTTCGGTCGGCAGCTCGCGGTGCAGGTTGCGCAGCACCTTGGAACGCGGCTCGATCACCGTCACCTGATGTTGCTGTTCGACCAAGAGCGCCGCCAACTGTGAGGCGGTCCGGCCGCCACCGGCAATTACCACGTACATCTCAGCCACCCACCAGTCTGTGATGTACCGCCTCAGCGCCATCGGGCGCCGCGCTGAGATGCAGGATGTCTCCCGCCTCCAGGCTGGCTTCCTGATCGGTGAGCTCCGATCGTCCGGCCCGAGTCAAGGCCACTACCGCGCAAGCGGTGTCGCCCAGCAGCTCGCCCAGCCGGCGACCCTGCCAACTGCCTGGGATCATCAGCTCGTAGACCCCGATCTCGCCATTGCCGGCCTCGAACACCACCTTCGGGCCTCGATAGGCCACCAGCTCTTCGATGCGCTGAGCGCCCCAACTGCTGGACGAGACGATTTGCAAACCGAAACCTTCCAGCAGCTCACGGCGGGAGGGATCGAAGTTGCGCACGACGACCTGGGGTACTTGATAGACCTGGCGGGCCACATGTGCCACCACCCCGTTCAGCACATCCAGGTTGGTCACCGCCGCCAGTGCCTGCGCCTGTGCGATGCCGGCGCGCTCCAGCAGCGCACGGTCGAGTGCCTGCCCCTGCAGAGTTCGGCCCTCGAAGTCGGAGGGTAGGTTGTGGAACGCCAACGGCTCCTGGTCGATGATTGTCACCGACTCCCCTCGCCGATAGAGGCGAGTGGCCAGCTCTGATCCAACCCGGCCGCAACCGACGACGATGAACATGTTTGATGACACAGCCGGCTATTCTACGTGATACGGGACGTCAGTGACGACCACTCCCCGCCGGAAGAGCAGCGCCAGCCGCAGCAGCAGAGCCGCCTGAGTGTGCAGCAGGTTGTGCCACCAGCGGCGGGGCACGAACTGCGGCACGATAATGGTTACGGTTTCGTTGGGCTGTCGCTTGGCCAACACATCCTCGATGTAACCCAAGAGCGGCTCGATCAGCAACCGGTAGGGCGAATCGATCAGCACCAGCCGCACCCCTTCACCCCAACTGTCCCATTTCTCGCGCAACTGCTCACCTTCCTCCGGATCGACGGTCACATGCACTGCGGTCACGTCGTCTGATAGTGAGCGGGCGTAGCGCAGCGCGGCCAAGCTGCCACGGTGCACTCCGCTGATCGGCAAGATCACTCGATTGCGCCTCACGCTCGGCGGCGGACCGTAATCTTCCAGTGACAGGCTGCGGGCCAGATGCTGGTAGTGGCGGTGGATCGCACTGAAGGCTGCCACCAGCAATGGAATCAAGAGGATCACCAGCCAGGCGCCATCGCGGAACTTGGTCCAGGCAAATACCAGCATCACGATGCCGGTGCTCAGCGCGCCGATCCGGTTGAATTGCATCTTGAGTTGCCAGCCCGGCTCGCGGTGCAGGGTGGAGCCCTGCTCGGTGCGCTCTTCGCCCGGGGCCAGATGTCCGATCTTGCGCCAGCGGCGGGACATGCCGTATTGGGAAAGGGTGAACGAAAGGAACACCCCAATGGCATACAGTGGGATCAGGGCGGTCACGCTGGCCCGAAAAAGGACGATCAAAAGCGAGGCCACTACTGCCAGCGCCGCGATCCCACGCGAGTACACCAAACGGCTGCCGCGATAAGTGAGTTGGCGCGGCAGAAAGCCGTCCGCGGCGGCCAGCGCGCTCAACCGCGGAAAACCGGCGAAGGAGGTGTTGGCGGCCATGATTAAGATCACGGTGGTGGCGATGATCAGCAGCAAGTAGGGCGTTCCTCGGCCATCGAAGACCGTGCGGCCGAGCTGCGAGATCACCGTCTCGTGTTCGGACGGTATGGCGCCGGTTTGGCCGGCCAGGATCGTGATTCCCAGAAACAGCAAAGCCAGAATGACGGCCATCGCCACCAGCGTGGTGGCGGCGTTGCGGCTGCGGGGCTCATTGAAAGCCGGCACCCCATTGGAGATCGCCTCGACCCCGGTCAGCGCGGTGGTGCCGTTGGCGAAGGCATGCAGCACCAGAAAGGCGCTGATGGCCTGGAGCGGCCCGCTGAGCTCCAGCGCCGGCGGATTGCTCACCGCGCCCAGATCCCCGAGCAGGGCGCGGGCCAGCCCAAGCGCCAGGGTGGCGACCATCATGATGAGGAAGAAGAAGGTCGGCAAGGCGAAGGCTCGACCCGACTCCTGGACCCCGCGCAGGTTGATCAGCATGATCAGCAGTACCATGCTTACCGCGATCGCGACTCGAGATCCCTGCAGCGACGGATAGGCGGACACGATCTGCGCCACGCCGGCCGACACCGATACCGCCACCGTCAGCACATAGTCGGTGAGCAGCGCGGCCGCCGCGATCTGCGCCGGCAGTTCCCCTAGGTTGTCGCGGGCGACGATGTAAGCGCCGCCGCCATTGGGATAGGCGTGAATCGTCTGCTGGTAGGACAGGGTCACGATGGCCAGCAAGGCCACGATCGCCAGGGCGATGGGGAGCGCGTAGCCCAGGGCGGCGGTTCCAGCCGCCACCAGCACCACCAGGATCTCCTGGGTGGCATAGGCGGTGCTGGACAGCGCGTCGGAGGCAAACACAGCCAACCCGATGGCTTTGCCGATCGTCTGATGCGGCGCGTCAGCGGTCGGCAGCGGCCGGCCGATCAGCCAGGTCAGCCAGGTCCGAGAGGGTGGGGCGGAGCGGCGGCGATCGAGAAGGGTCCGGCGGTCGGGTTCATTCATCGTAGACAGCGTTGGATTGTATGCGGTTTAGACCGGGTTGACGGTCAACTGCTCCAATACCGCCAGCACTTCGCTCGCTGGATAGTGAACCTAATCCGAGCTCGCCGTCAGCTCGCGCAGCAACTGGCCGTGCAGCATGCGGTTGCTGGCGACCAGCGTATCGTCATCGGCCAACACCAGCTCATTGCCAGCGAAGGTGGTAACCGTCCCCCCGGCCTCTCGTACCAGCAGCACGCCCGCCGCCCAATCCCACGGGTTTAACCGCAGCTCCCAATATCCGTCCAACCGGCCGGCGGCCACGTAGGCCAGATCGAGCGCCGCCGATCCCAGCCGGCGCACGCCGCGTGAGCGGAGGGCCAGCCGGGCATAGTGATCGAGGTTGTTCTCGGGATTGGTCCGGACATCGTACGGAAATCCGGTGACCAGCAGGCTCTCGCTCAACTCCCGCGTCCCGGACACTTGCAACGGCTCGTCGTTCAAGGTTGCACCCTGGCCCCGCGAAGCTTGAAACATTTCGTCGCGCAGCGGGTCGTACACGACGCCGAATTCCAGCTGGCTCCCCCGCATTGCAGCGACCGAGATCGAGAAAAAAGGCAGGGCATGGGCGAAGTTTGTGGTGCCGTCCAGCGGGTCGATCAGCCAGTGAAACAGGTCATTCTGCTTGCGGCCGCCCTCCGGCTGCT
>CAZGCX010000042.1:0-4892 GCA_964524585.1 uncultured Anaerolineaceae bacterium | reverse complement strand
GCCGCCCTCCGGAAGCATGCTGCCGCCCTCCTCGGCCAAGATGCTGTCTTGAGGAAATGCGGTCCGCACCCCCTCCACCAGCAGCTGTTCGGAGTCCAGGTCAGTCTGGGTGACCAGATCGATGATCCCCTTGTGCTCGACTTGTTTGGGCCGCCGGTATCCTTCACGAAGTAGCCCGCCGGCGCGGCGGGCTAGTTGAAGCGCCAGTTCCAGTCGCTGCTGCATCAGTCGCCCTGCTGCTCGCCCTCCAGCCGGTCGTCGATCGAATCCAGCTCGCGCTGGATGTGCGAGCGCTGCACCTCGGTCTGCACCAGCAAGGCTTCGAACATCGGCCGCTGCTGGTCCGGCACCGTGTCAACCAGCCGCTTGGCGCGGGTGATCTGCTCTTCTTTTTCACGCAGCTTGGATTGCAGTCGATCCCGGTATCCGCGGTAGAAGGCGGCGCTGGATATGGGAGCCGGCAAGTCGGTACCCTCGCCGCTCAACACTTCGGCCACAGTGAGCAGGAGTTCCTCGGCCTCGACCGGCTTCTCCAAGAACCGAACTGCACCCAGACTGAGGGCGAAGTCCTTGTCTGCTTGGGAGATATAGGTGGCCGAGACAAAGATGATCGGGATGTCGGCGGTGCGAGAATCATTGCGGAGCTTGTGGGCGAAGGCGAAGCCGTCCAGTTTCGGCATCAGGATATCGGTCAGGATCAGCCCCGGCTTTTCCACCGCGATTTGGCCAAAGGCCTCCTCGCCATCCCGAGCGGTGATGACCGGGTAACCCTTATATTTCAGGGTGACCTCCATCAACTCCAGCAAGTAGGGGATGTCTTCGACGATCAGGATCGGTCCGACGTTCGCCATGGAGTGGAATTGTAGCGGAATCGGAGTTCGACACCAAGCCGAGCGCCATGCGAATGGTGCTCGTATCGGGGGTCAGGCGGGCGGGCGCGGGAGCCCGCGCAGCTCAGGCTCTCCGGAGGCCATCGTCCGGTCGAAGGAGCGGCAGGGGTCAGCCGGCAACCAGGAAATCGTCGATCGACCCCAACAGCCGTTCCAGGTCGGCCGGCTGGGTCTCGCCCATATGTCCAATGCGGAAGGTCTGGTCCTTGAGCGGTCCATAACCATTGGCCAATGACATTTGGCGCTGGCTCAGGAGCTTGTTCAGCGCCCCGATGTCCAGCTGGCGTGAATTGCGGATTGCGGTCACGGTGCGCGATCGATGGGCCTCGGCGGCGAACAACTCGAACCGCTCGGCGGCCCAACGCTGCGCCTGCTCCGCCATCTGGCTGTGGCGCTCGAAGCGCGCCGGCAGGCCTTCCTGGAGAATCCGGCCCAGCTGATGGTCCAGTGCGTACAGCAGCGAGATGGCCGGCGTGGCCGGAGTGTAGGCGCGCTGATGATACTTCTCCAGCAGCAGCAGATCGAAGTACCAGCCGCGGTGTGAGACCCCTGCGGCGCGTTCCAGCGCCCGATCGCTCACCGCGGCGAAGGCCAGACCAGGCGGCAGGGCGAAGCACTTCTGCGAAGAGGTCACCACCACATCCAGGCCCCATGCATCGGTTTCAATGTCTACCCCGCCCGCCGACGAAACCGCGTCCACCAAAATCACCAGCTCCGGATTTTGCGCCCGGGCCCGCTGGGCGATCTCGGCCACCGGATTTTCCACGCCGGTGGAGGTTTCGTTGTGCACGACGGCCAGCGTGTCGTAGTCTGCCCTACCCAGCGCCTGCAGTACCTGATCGGCCAGGTTCGGCTGGCCCCACTCAGCGTCCAATTGGTCGAACGGCAGTCCATTGGCCTCGGCCACCTCCGCCCAGCGCTGGCCGAAGGCGCCGCAGACGCACAACAGCAGCCGTTGCTTGACCAGGCTGCGCATGACGCCTTCCCACATTCCGCTGCCCGAGCTGGCCGCCAGGTACACTCGATGCCCGGTCTGGAACACCTGCTGCAGCCGGGGCTGGATTCCAAGGTACAGGTCTTTGAACTCCTGGCCGCGGTGCCCGATCATCGGACGGGTCTGCGCCTGCATCACTTCCGGCGCCACAACGGTCGGGCCAGGGATGAATAGTCGTGTCATCAGTTCGCCGCGTGCGGTGGGGTGCTGCAACCGCCCGCAAGTCGGTTCGTGGCCAGGCAGCGACCCACTCGGCCGCGGCCGGAGGTGCAGGCCGATGAAACGGCGGCCGGGCCAGCCAAATCGAAGGAACTGAATCCGAAACTGAGAATTCATAAACATATACTTGACAATCCATCCAAAATTGGGGTATTCTCACGCAAATCCTAAAGTCAACATCGATATTTCTCAGGTGATGAGGGACGAACCATGAATCCGATGCCTACCGTATGTCCGATCTGCGAGGAGCCGCTGTCGGTAACCCGGCTGCACTGCCGCAGCTGTGACACCACCATTGAAGGCTACTTCGAAACCGGCCGTATCGGCCGGCTCACGGCTGAGCAGCTTCGGTTTGTGGAGACCTTCATGCGCTGCGAGGGCAAGCTGATTCGCATGGAGCGCGAGTTGAAGCTGTCCTACCCCACCCTGCGTTCTCGGCTGAACGAAGTGATCGAGCAGATGGGATTCGAGCTTGGCCCCAGTGAGCCGGAGCTGAGCGATGACCAGCGCCACCAGATCCTGGATGGGCTGGCTCGCGGCGAGATCGATTCGGAACAAGCGATGCGGATGTTGGAAGGCGCCGAAGTCTGAGCGGAGGACAGCAATGCAGATCAAAACCCTGCAGATCAGCGGGCAACCGAAGATCGTGATCGAGACCATCGGCGGTAAGCTGCGCCTGCGCGCCGGCGAGCCGGGCCAGGTCGAAGCCCGCTGCCCGGACGAAGCCAAGCTGACGTTGGAGGAGAGCGAGGACCAGGTCCGAATCTCGTGCGACGCGGAGTGTCACTTGGCAGTTCCGGCCGAATCCCGCATCGAAGCCGAGACCATCGGCGGTGACCTGACCGCCAGCAATCTCAACGGAGAATTGCTGGCCAAGACCATCGGGGGCAGCCTGCGAACGCGGCGAACCGGCGGCGTGGCGGTGGAGTCCATCGGGGGCGGGTTGTCGGCGCGCCAGCTGAGCGGCGGACTGTCGGCGGACAGCATCGGCGGCGACGCGCTGGTGGACCAGGTGGACGGGGACCTGCGCCTGCGGGCGGTCGGCGGTGACGTGCGGATCTCACGGGTCAGCGGAGTTGTCGATGTCTCGGCCGGTGGGGACTGCAAGCTTTCGCTGGAACCGGGCGGGGAGAAGGCCAGCGCGGTCACGGCTGGTGGAGACCTGAGCTGTACTGTGCCAGAGGGCGCCTCCGGGTACTTCAAGCTGCAGATCGGAGGTGACTGCCGGCTGGCGGTTCCGGTGCAGGCGGTCGATACCCCCGGCGGCTGCGAGGTCCGGCTGGGCGAAGCGGTACCGGAAGTCAGCCTGACCGCCGGAGGCGACTTGACGCTGCGCGCCGCAAGCGCGGACAGTGAAGTGGCGGCCGCCGACATCGGTGACGCGATTGCCATCCGGGTCGGAGCGGAGATTGAAACCCACATGGCAGAGATCGAAGACCGATTGAGCGGATTGGGCGACCGGATGCAGAGTTTCGATTCGGACCGCATCGGACGCAAGATCCGCAGCTCAATTGCCAAGGCTCAGCGGCGGGCTGCGAAGGCGCAGCGACGAGCAGCGAGTATGCGTGACTTCAAAGTCGAGCGTCCGGCGACCGGAATGGGCAGCGAGCCGACCGACGAAGAGCGCCTGATGATCCTGCGCATGTTGGAGCAGGGCAAGATCAGTGTCGAGGAAGCCGAGACCCTGCTGGAGGCGCTGGAAGCTTGACCGCCGGAATCCTTACCCGAACCGCCGAATCTCCCTCCGGGCTGCGATCGGTCAATCCCCGGCGCGACATGGGGCAAGTGGCCGACCTGATCGAGATCGCATTCGCCGGCCACATGGACGCTTCCGGACGGCGCATGGTGCGCGAGATTCGCTCGCTGGGACGGATGGGTTGGTTCGGTTGGTTGGCCGGCTTGCTGCTGCTGCCGCCAGCGGCCCGGCCGCGTGGATACGTATGGTGGGAAGACGACCGGGTGGTCGGCAACGCCAGTTTGCTCCCGGTACGCGGTTACCCGGATCGCTGGGTGATGGCCAATGTGGCGGTGCATCCCGATTACCGACGGCGCGGCATCGCCCGGGAAATGGTCCAAGCCTGCGAACGATTGGCGCAGCAAGCTGGGGCGCGCACGGTGGTGTTGCAGGTCGAGAGCGAGAACCAGGCCGCGCTTCAGTTGTATCGCAGGCAGGGGTTCGAAATGCTCAGCACCCGCTCCACCTGGCGGCGCACTACGCTGGTGGCTGATCCCCCGCTGCCGGGCCCTCCCGGACGCATTCGGGAGAGCCAGAATCAGCAATGGAAGGCGCACTTCGAGCTCGCCCAGCGCGTGGCGCCGGAGGGCCTGGTTTGGCCATTTCCGCTGGAGCGTGACTTCTTTCGCCCCAAGCGCGGGATTGCTCATTGGTTGTGCTGGGACGGAGATCATCTGCTGGGCGGCCTAAGTCTGCGACCGGGCGGCTCTGCCCGACTGGTGATGGTGGTCGATCCCAGTGTACGCGGGCAGCTTGAGTCCAGCCTGGTCGGCTTCGGCCTGCAGGCACTCGGGCGCGGCCAGCCTTCCGTGCTGCTGGATTATCCGGCGGCGGTCGCCACCGAGCCGCTGCGGGCGTTGGGCTTTCGCGAGGAACGGCGCCTGACCTGGATGCGGAAACGATTCGGTGACCAGCCGTATGCTGGGGAGGAGCGGTGAGCCATATGGAACATGAGATTCAAGTCGAACAGCTGACGAAGACCTACTACCCCAAACAACGCACCGGGCTGTTCAAGTCTGAGGTGCATGAGGTGGAGGCTCTGAAGGGGGTGAGT
>CAZGCX010000041.1:0-14908 GCA_964524585.1 uncultured Anaerolineaceae bacterium | reverse complement strand
ACACGCACAACAGCTGTGGCGGCGCGGCGCTCTCCGCTGAATACACCCAGCGGGTCGGCGCATTGGCGGCGAAGCACGGCTTGCAGCTGCATCTGGATGGCGCCCGCATCTTCAACGCGGCAGCCGCAACCGGATCGGCGGCTGCTGAATTGGCCGCGCCGGCCGACTCGGTGACGTTCTGCGTATCGAAGGGTTTGTGCGCGCCGGTTGGTTCGGTGCTGTGCGGTTCCGGCCAGTTTATCCAGCGGGCCCGCCGCATTCGCAAGCAGCTCGGCGGAGGGATGCGGCAAGCCGGGGTCTTGGCGGCGGCTGGAATCGTCGCGCTGGAGCGGATGACCGATCGTTTGGGCGAAGACCACGCCAGAGCACGTCGCCTGGCCGACCAGCTTCGCCGAATTGATGGGCTGTCGCTCGAGTTTGATCCTCCAGCGACCAACATGGTGTATCTGCGACTCGATCCGAGCCGCGACGTCACCGCTGCCCAACTGACCAGCGGGCTCGAGCAGGATCACCTCCAGGTCGTGCCGCGCGGCGAATACCGGATGCGCCTGGTGGTGCACTACTGGATCACTGATGAGGCGGTCGATCGGCTGGTGGCCGGTATCGAGCGGGCGTTGCTGGCCGGCGCCTGATGTCGAAGCCATGCCAAGTGCACTCACAGCAGCGTTCCGGGGGCACCGATCCGATGGGCTATGGTAGACTTTGCCGCGCTCGGGGGTGTGGTGTAGCGGCCTAACACGCTGCCCTGTCAAGGCAGAGATCGCGGGTTCGAATCCCGTCATCCCCGCCACCTAGTCTCTTCTCGTGACGTCGTTCTCCGGAGCCGATGCGGCTCCGGTTGGTTTTCGGGGCGGCGCACGGCGTCCAGCTTGACACTGAAAAAATCGCCGTGGTATGCTCGGCCGGTTTGGTGGGGGGATCTCCAAGGGCAAGCCATGCCAAATGAACTGCTGTATTGGCTCGGGTTCAACCGGGTCACCGGCATTGGGCCGGTGCGCGTGCAAGCGCTGATCGAGCACTTTGGTAGTGTCGAAGCGGCCTGGAACGCACCCGAGAAGGCGCTGCGCAGGAGCGGACTCAGCGAGACGCTGATGATGCGTCTGTCGGAGACGCGAGAGAGCCTGGACTTGGCGGGTGAACTTCAACGGATTCAGGACCACGGTTTCTGGGCGCTCTCACGCAACGATCCAGAGTACCCGACCCGACTAAAGCAGATCGATGCCGCACCCATCGTGCTTTATGGCTGGGGCGAGCTGCGGCCGGGAGATGAGTTGGCGGCTGCGATTGTCGGTACTCGCCGGGCAACTACCTACGGCCGAGCGGCGGCCGCGGAGCTTGCCAGCGGGCTGGCCGCGGCCGGAGTGACCATCGTCTCCGGACTGGCACGCGGCATCGACGGTATCGCACACAAGTCGGCGTTGGAAGTGGGAGGCCGAACCATCGCAGTGCTGGGCTCCGGGCTGGACTATCTGTATCCGCCCGAACACCGTAAACTGGCGGCTCAGATTGCCGAATCAGGATGCGTGCTGAGCGACTACCCGTTGGGCACTCGCCCGGAAGGCGGGAATTTCCCACCGAGGAACCGAATCATTTCTGGACTTTCATTGGCGGTCATCGTGGTGGAAGCGGCAGACAGCAGCGGAGCATTGATCACCGCCAACTTCGCTGCAGACCAGGGCAGGGACGTGTTCGCCGTGCCGGGTCGAATCCACGACCGGGCCAGCCGCGGTACGAATCGCTTGATTGCCGCCGGCGCCTTTCCTGCGCTCTCGGTGGATGAAGTGTTGGAGGTGTTGAACCTGGACTCGATTGCGCGCAGAGCGCCAACTCAGATGCCGCTGCCAGAGGATCCAACCGAACGCAAAGTCCTGCAGTTGCTCTCAACTGAGCCGCTGCATATCGACGAGCTCAGCGCCCGGAGCGGGATCCCGATTGCGGAATTGAACGCCTGCCTCTCGATGCTGGAGCTGAAGGGACAGGCACGTCAGGTCGGCGGCCTGCACTACGTTTTGGCCCGCGAGACCAGCGCCGGTTACGGCGTCGGATGAGAGCAGATTGGGAGGGGCCACCCGGCACGCGGCTCACACCCCGATGAGCTTGGAGCACACCTACCCGGTGATCATGGCTGGGGGCGGCGGCACGCGATTGTGGCCGCTTTCGCGTCGAAGACTTCCAAAACAAAGTCTGCGACTGTTTGGCGATCGCAGCTTGTTCCAGTTGGCGATCGATCGACTGGTACCCGAGGTTCCGCCCAACCGGATTCTGGTGGTGACCATCGAGCAGTATGCCTCACTGCTGCATGAACAAACGCCGGCACTTGACCGTGGCAATTTCATCTTGGAACCGAGCCCCCGCGGTACGGCGTCGGCCATCGGATACGCGGCGGTGGTACTGCAACATCGCGATCCGGAGGCGGTCATGGCCTGTTTGACGGCCGATCACATCATCGGCAACCGTGAACAGTTTCTCCAAATCCTTCAGGCGGCGGAGCAATTGGCGGCGAACGGGGAGATGGTCACGCTTGGCGTCTCGCCCAGCTACCCTTCGACCGGATACGGATATATCCATGCCGGCGAGGTTGCCGAGTCGATCGGGGAGTTCGAGGCCCATCGGGTATTGAAGTTTGAGGAAAAGCCCAGCCGCGAGGTCGCTGAACAGTTCGTCGCCAGCAGCGAGTACTCGTGGAACTCGGGCATGTTCGTCTGGCGTGCGGGCCGCATCTTGGCGGAGATCGAGCGTCAAATGCCGGAGCTTTACGCTGGTCTGCAGCGGATCGCCGGCGTCTTGGAAACCGAGCATGAAGCGGAGGTCGTTCAGTCGGTGTGGGACGGGTTGAGTGCTCAAACCATCGACTACGGCGTGATGGAAGGGGCAGAGCGGGTAGTCGTGATTCCGGCAGACGACCTGGATTGGCTGGATGTCGGTGGATGGGACCGCTTGCCCGACTTGGCAGATCGAGACGATTCCGGTAATCTGCTGGCCGCTCCCCGGGTCCTGGCGCTTCGAAGCAGCAACAGTGCGGTGTATCAGACCGGCAGCGAGCGCCTGATCGCGATCTTGGGAGCCGAAGACCTGGTGGTAGTTGACACCGAAGACGTGCTGCTGATCTGCCGCCGCGAGGACGCAGAAGGGGTAAGGCAACTGGTGGCCAAGCTATCTGAGATGGGTTGGGACCACTATTCCTAGAAGGGTTGGTTTGTGGAGACCTACTGTCTGAAGTGCAAGCAAAAGCGACCGATAGAGAACCCGGAGGCGACATTTACGGCCTCCGGTTCTCCGGCCACGCGCGGCACCTGCCCGGTCTGCGGATCGAAGCTGTATCGCATGGGGCGCACCGAGGCACACGAGGGGCTCACGCCGCCTGAAGTCGACCGGTCCAAGTTGAAGCGATCGAGAAATCATCGCAAGGGGAAGCTGGTGATCGTCGAATCGCCGGCCAAGGCCCGAACAGTCGGGCGATTCCTGGGCAAGGGCTACTCAGTAAAGGCCTCCATTGGTCACGTGCGCGACCTGCTCCGATCGCAGATATCGGTCGATGTCGAGAACGACTTTCAGCCCAAATACCGAGTTCCTAATGAGAAGCGGGAAGTGGTCAAGGACCTGAAGAAATCGGCCTCGAAGGCGGAGGAAGTCTACCTGGCGACCGACCCCGATCGGGAGGGCGAGGCGATCGCCTGGCACCTGTTGGAGGCGGCTGAGATTGAGCCGGAGCGGGCCCGGCGGGTCGTGTTTCACGAAATCACTCAGGAGGCAATTGAAGAAGCTTTTGCCCAGCCGCGCGAGATCGATGGCGACCTGGTCGATGCGCAGCAGGCACGGCGCATCCTGGACCGGCTGGTCGGTTACAACATCAGCCCCATCCTGTGGGCCAAGGTTCGCAGCCGGTTGTCTGCCGGAAGGGTGCAGTCGGCCGCACTGCGCCTGGTAGTGGACCGGGAGCGTGAGATCGACGACTTCGAGCCGCGCGAGTATTGGTCGATCGACGGGGTGTTCATCAACCCCGCGAAGCCGCCCGAGTTCACCGCTCGATTGAACAAGATGGATGAAGTAGAGGTTGAGGCCGGATCGCAGGCGGAGGCCGATCAACTGGTCGCGGACTTGAACACCGCCAGCTATCAGGTCTCGGGCGTCAAGCCCGGCTCGCGGAAGCGTCATCCATCTGCACCGTTCACCACCAGCACACTGCAGCAGACGGCTTCGCGCCGGCTGCGGTACACGGCTGGCAAGACCATGGCGATTGCTCAGCAGCTCTATGAGGGAATCGACCTCAACAGTCACGAACCGACCGGCTTGATCACCTACATGCGCACCGACTCCACGCAGGTGGCCAAACGCGCTCAGGACGAGGCACGGCAACTGATTCGTGCGAAATTCGGCGCAGAGTTCCTGCCGGACAAGCCGCCGCATTACCGGACTCGGTCGCGATCGGCACAAGAGGCGCACGAGGCAATCCGGCCTACCGCCGTCGACCGCACACCGGAATCCGTTCAGGCACATCTGACCAAGGAGCAGTTCCGGATGTACCAGTTGATCTGGAGCCGCTTCGTGGCGTCGCAAATGAAGTCCGCGGTTTACTCCACGCTCAGCATTGAAGTGGAGGGCAAGTCGGCCGAGCATGGGTACGAGTTTCGGGTGAACGCCTCGGCGCTCAAGTTTGCCGGGTTCCTGGAGGTTTATGCTGATCGCAAGGGTGACGATGATGATCAGCCCTCGGATTCAGAGGCCCGGTTGGCACGCCTGCCGCACTTGACACCGGGCGACCCGTTGGAGCTCAGAGAGCTGATCCCCGAACAGCACTTCACTCAGCCACCTCCCCGATACAGCGATGCAACCTTGGTGAAAGCTCTGGAGGAGTTCGGCATCGGACGGCCGTCAACCTACGCGCCGATTCTGTCTACCCTTCAGCGGCGGGGATACGTGCTGCGCGAGAAACGTCGCTTGATCCCGACTGAGGTCGGTATGCTGGTCAATGACCTGCTGGTGGAGCACTTCCCCAACATCGTCGACTTCGGATTCACTGCCCGACTCGAAGAGAAGCTGGACGAAATCGCCAATGGAGGGCGGGATTGGGTGGATCTGGTGCGCGAGTTCTACGACCCGTTCGAGAAACAAGTCGAACTGGCGCAAGAGCAGATGCCAGAGGTCAAAGCTGAGCCGGAACTGCTGGACCGGATGTGCCCAGAGTGCGGGAACCAATTGCTGATCCGGCACGGCCGGTACGGCAAGTTCATTGGCTGCACGAACTTCCCCGAGTGCCGCCACACGGAGCCGTGGCTGGAGAAGATCGGCGTCGTTTGTCCAGTGGACGGTGGGGAACTGGTCGAGCGACGGACCCGCAAAGGGCGGATCTTCTATGGCTGTGCCAACTATCCGGAGTGCGACTTCACCTCTTGGAAGCGACCGGTAGCCCTGCCGTGCCCAAACTGCGGGGGCCTGCTGGTGCACAAGAACACCAAGTACCTACAGTGCGTCAAGTGCGAAAACCAGTACGAAAAGGATATCCTGCCAACCCCTGAGGCCGATCTGGCATAGTACCTGCAACCTAGCGTTTGCTTGTGCAAATCGTTCGGTCTAGAATTCGGCCGGTCGGCTGAAAAGATTGGGGAAGAGGGACGATGGAATCGGTCTCAAACCTGACCAAGAGCAAGTGGGCGCTGCCCGCAGTAGCCTTGATTGGCGGCCTAGTCATCGGCGTCGTCTATGCATGGGTCATCAGCCCGGTGCAATGGGTCGACGGCGAGCCACATCAGCTGCGCTCCGACCTGCAAGAAGACTACCTGCGTATGGCAATCGACTCCTACTTGGTAAACAGCGACGCCGACCTGGCGACCCAGCGCTTCGACGCGCTGGGTGACAGCGGACCCGATACACTGGCTGCGATTGCCGAGGACCCGGGCGAGGTCAGCCCGACCGCAATCCAGAGTTTCCGTGCCCTGATCCAAATCGAAGGGGAAGTTTCCCAGACACCGACGCCAGTGGGGGCAGAACCAGAGCCGACACCATCTGCCGGTCCGTTGGCTTCGGTCAGCCGGCTGATCCTGCCAGTGTGCGGTGGCACCCTGGCGCTGGGCCTGATTCTGGCAGTGGTGCTGGTTTTGCGCTCTCGAAGTCAGGAGCCCCAGGACGATCCACAGATGATCGAGAACCTGGAGATGGCGGCCGGTGGCGGCGACGATGATTTCAGCTTTGAGAGCGTCGAAGAGTCACTGAATGCGCCAGCAAAAGTGCCGGCGGCGCCTCCCTTCGCGGCCGAAACGGCTGGGGGTGACGACAGTCTTGCCACCTTCCGTACCATCTATAGCATCGGCGACGACGACTACGACGATTCATTCAGCATTGAGAGCCCAACCGGGGACTTTCTGGGCGAGTGTGGCGTGGGGATCGGCGATCTGATTGGCGTCGGTGAACCGAACAAGGTAGCGGCGTTCGAGGTCTGGCTGTTCGACAAGAACGACATTCAGACCGTCACTAAAGTACTGATGAGCCGCTACGCTTTCCAGGACGAGGAGACCCGAAGTCGCCTCTCGGCCAAGGGCGATCCCACCGTAGCCGAGCCGGGCGGGGTGGTAAGCCTGCAAACCGCCTCACTTGAGGTGGAGGCGCGCATCGTCGATCTGACCTACGGCGAAAGTGCGCTGCCCTCCGAGAGCTTCTTTGACCGGTTGACAATTGAACTTCGAGCCTGGTCACGGGAAGGGACGCCGCGCTAAGAGTAGCGGGAGCCAGAGACGCAAGCGCTCGACAACTCGGGTTGTCGAGCGCTATTGATTCCGGGCGACTCGATCGGCGCGGCAGTGGGCTAGCGGACCTTGATGACCTTGAACTTGATTTCGCCGCCGGGAGTCGACGCGATCGCAACTTCTCCGGCCTTCTTGCCCATCAGCGCCTGCCCGATGGGTGAACTGTGTGAAATCTTGCCAGCACTGGGTTCGGCCTCTTTGGCGCCGACGATCCGGAACGACTCCTCCGAGCCGCCGTCTTCCTTGACCACGACCTCACTGCCGATCACGACCTGCTCACTCGATACCGGAGGCTCGACAATTGTGGCTTCCCGAAGCAGCCTCTCCAGCTCCTGGATCCGGCCCTCCAGGAAGGCCTGATCCTCCTTGGCCGAAATGTAGTCGGCGTTTTCGCTCAAGTCGCCTTGGCTCACCGCGTGACGCAATCTTGTCGCCATCGCTTCCCGCTTGGGCCCTTTAAGCTCTTCCAGCTCCCTCTTCAGTTTCGCTGCGCCCTGCGGGGTGAGGAATTGCTCCACACTCATGGCTAGGGCCGTACCGCCGGGTCGAACAACTTGCTGTGCTCTTGCAGTGCAAACCGGTCCGTCATTCCGGCCAGGTAGTCGCAAATCGTGCGCTCAAAATGGCCGATGCGTGCTTGTTCCTGCACCGGGTTGGGCAGAATCTCTGGCTTGCGGATGTACTCATTGAACAGGTCCTCAATGACGCGCTCAGCCTTGGCTTGCATGCGAACCACACGAAAGTGTTTATACATCTTGGCAAACAAGAAGTCTTTGAGCTGCTGGTTCATCCGGGCATAATCAGTCCTGAAACCGACCACATTGTGATCCATCAGCTGCAAAGCAGCCACGTCCGCCGGCGCGGCGGCCTCAATTCGTTCTTGGGTGGCATCGATCAGCGCCGAGACTTCCAAGCCAATCAGCCGGCGAATCAAGCGGTGACGGGTGAGCTCCTCCAGCACCGGCTCGTGCCAATCGATGCTCTCGCGCAGCAGTTCCCACAGCTCGACCCCCTCCAGCTGGTGGGGTGTGATCAGACCCGAGCGCAGGCCGTCGTCGAGATCGTGCGCGGTGTAGGCCAGCTCATCGGCCAGGTTGGAGATCTGGGCCTCAAGGTGGCCTCGCTTCTCGGGATCGTATTCACTGGCGTCGGCGATGTCGTACTGGGTCTCGTGCTTGACAATCCCTTCTCGCACTTCCCACGTCAGATTCAGGCCGTCAAAGTCCGGGTAGCGTCTTTCGAGCTCGGTGACGATCCGAAGCGACTGTTTGTTGTGATCGAACCCGCCATGGTCCGACATCAGGCGGTCGAGTGTCTCTTCTCCAGAGTGTCCGAAAGGTGGGTGTCCGAGATCGTGCGCCAGGCAGATGGCCTCCACCAGGTCTTCGTTGGCCGCCAATGCACGGGCCAATGAGCGACCGATCTGAGCCACTTCCAGAGTGTGTGTCAGGCGGGTCCGGTAGTAGTCGCCTTCCGTGATCACAAAGACCTGGGTCTTGTACTCAAGGCGCCGAAAGGCGGTGGTATGCAGGATCCGATCGCGATCGCGCTGAAATACGCTCCGATAGCGCGGTTCGGGTTCGCTGTACAACCTGCCGCGTGAGTTCTTGCTGCGGATGGCATACGGCGCCAGCTCACGGTCCTCGAACTGCTCGATTCGTTCCCTGGTAACCATGGTTCCCTGATCGACCCGGGTGGGCGGAACGAGAGTCTACTCGAACGGCTGACGGCGTGTCAATTCGAGGCGGCGATCGTGGGATAATCCGTTTTGCTCCGTTGCTCACCCCGTGTTGCGCATAGCCAATCGGGGCGAGCAGATTCGGTGAAGGGTTTCATGCGTGCGGTGGGCAGCAGCCCGCCGCCTAGGCATTGAACTGGGAGGCGAACCATTGGCGAAGATCGTGACCGTCGAGCAGATGCGAGAGATCGAGTCCGCGGCCGACGCGGCTGGCCACAGCTACGCGCAGATGATGCAACTTGCGGGGACCGCGGTCGCCAGCGCGGTATTGGCCCTGATCGGCGAGGCCGCCGGGAAGTCAATCCTGATACTGGCCGGTGTGGGAAACAATGGTGGCGACGCGCTGGTTGCAGCGGACCAGTTAGCAGAAGCCGGCTGTCAGGTGGCGGTTTATCTGACCAAGGAGCGCGGCGAGGAGGATCCGCTCATTGCGGCTCTGCGAGAGCGTGGAATGCTTATTGCGGCTGCCGAGCAGGATCAGCGCTCACGAGTGCTCAAACTGCAGCTCGGGAAGGCAGAGGCCATCGTTGACGGCGTGTTGGGCACCGGCACCCAGCTGCCGTTGCGCGGCGCGGCGCAAGAGGTGATCAAGGCTGCCAAGGCGGCCCTTGAGCAGCGGCACGAACAGCCGATGGTGGTCGCAGTGGATTGTCCATCCGGCATCGACTGTGACAGCGGGGAAGCCGCACCCGAAACGCTCCAAGCCGATCTTACGGTGACTTTGGCAGCTGCCAAAATCGGGCTGCTGCGGTTTCCGGCTGCTGAGCTGGTCGGTGAGCTGGTTGTGGCGGACATCGGGATTCCCGCCAAGGACCTGGACCAGATTCAAGTGGAGCTGGCAACTGCCGACCAGGTGGCGCGGTTGGTGCCGGAGCGGCCTCCGCAGGCGCACAAGGGTACCTTCGGCCGGGTCATCGTGATCGCTGGATCCCGCAATTACCCAGGGGCCGCGCTGCTTGCCGCCGAGGCAGCGTATTTGAGCGGAGCTGGGCTGGTGACTTGTGCGGTCCCTGAGTCAATCCAGCCAATGCTGGTCGCCCGGCTTCCCGAAGCCACCTGGATGCCGCTGCCGGAAACCGACGGCCGGATCGGTGCCGGAGCGCTGGAGTACATTGAGGGTGAGCTGCCGTCCACCGAAGCCGTGCTGCTCGGTCCCGGACTTGGATTGTCAGATGCCACCACCCGCTTCGTGGAGTCGCTGCTCGGCCACGCCGCCGAGCTCCCGGCGATGGTGGTAGATGCGGATGGCCTCAAGCTGCTGTCGAAGATCGAGGCCTGGTACGACCAGCTCCCGGCCGGCGCCATCCTCACACCCCATCCGGGCGAGATGAGTGTGCTGACTGGCGAATCGACGGCGGATATTCAGGCTGGCCGTCTGGCGACTGCTCAGCAATGGGCGAAGACCTGGAGGCACGTGGTGGTGCTGAAGGGAGCCCATACGGTGATTGCCAACCCGAAGGGCCGAGCCACCATTCTGCCCTTTGCGACCCCGGCGCTGGCCCGGGCGGGTACCGGCGATGTTCTGGCCGGTGTGCTGGCCGGCCTGCTGGCGCAGGGGATGGGGCCATACGAAGCAGCTGTGCTGGGAGGATACTTACACGGGCGAGCCGGGGTGCTGGCGGCCGATGAGCTGGGGACAACGGCTTCGGTCGTCGCCAGCGATGTTGCCAGTATGTTGTCGCAGGTGTTTTGGGAACTCGAAACGGGGGAGGCTGCCGAGTGAATCCCGGGAACAACACAACCCACTGAAAACAGAAGCGCCCCGAGCAAACCCGGGGCGCTATTTGGTTGGCCCCTCCGGAGTCTAGGAGCCGGCCTCGTCCTCTGTCAGTTCGGAGCGCTTGCGCCGGGCGGCCTTCTTTCCAGCGTCGATCGCCTGCTCGATGCGCGTCTTCTGTTCCTCGAGCACCACTTGACCGCGCTCCTGGATGTTCTCGGCGCGCTCGCGCGCTTGTTGCGCAATTTGCTCGGCGCGTGTCCGAGCTTCGGTAGCGGTTTGTTCGACTTGATCTCGGAGCTGAATCCCCTTGTCGCGGATCTGCAAGCGGGTCTCTTCACCGGACTGCGGTGCGAGCAGCAACGCTACCGCTGCCCCGACCAGCCCTCCGATCATAAAGCCCGAAAAAAACGCGCCAAAATCATCTCTTTCTGCCATTTGGTTTCCTTCCTTCTAGCCTTCTAGGGTGCACCCCTGGTCCGAAACAGCCCAATCGCCCGTCGGATGGCGGCCACTGAACTGTTTAGTCGGATCACCGGTTTCACCATGTTCTTGGTGAGGAACTGGCTGGTGCCCCGCAGGGTGTTTACGGTTTCGTTCGTCGAGTCGAGGATCGGCCTCAGCTCGTTCTGAAGCAGCGCAGTCAGTCGCGCCAGCTGCACGATCAGCAGGACCAGCACCAAACCGATCAATAGCGACTCGGCCGCCACGAAGATAATCACAATATCGCGAATGGTCTCGGTCCCTTGCGGGTTTTGAACCATCGCACTCACCGCCAAGATCAGGCCGGTGATCAAGAGTAGTACGAAAACTACGCCCCCAGCGATAAGGGCAGTTTGCCGTCGTTTGCTGGAGGCGGTGTCGGACGAATCCACCTGTGACTTCCAAAACGGATTATAGCATACTCGCCCTTTGGGCCTGGATTCAGCCTAGTCTTTGCCTCGACGACGACGCGCGCGACGTGGGCGGGCCTTGCTCTCCGGGCCTGCCAATATCGAGGCGGCAAATAAGCCGGTCACGGCTGCCAAGACGGCCGGAAACATGTTGATCGGGCCGACCCTCCACAGCCTCAGATCGATCCACTCGCCCACCAAGTGGCCCAGAAAGAAGCTGAACCAGCCGGCCACCAGGAAGAGCAGCAGGCGGCTGATGGAGCCGCCCCGAACCAGGTGAAACACCAGCGACAGACCGGAGGACACCAGCAGCCCAAGGTAGATTCCAGGCGCGGTCATTGTGTGATCAAGCCCCCACCGAGGCATTCGTCGCCCTGGTAAAAGACGGCCGCCTGGCCGGGCGTCACCGCCTGCACCGGCCGGCCCAGTTCTACCGTGGCTCGCGTGGGGTCACCCATGTTGGGTCTGATGGCGCACGGCTGCGGCGTGGCTCGATACCGTACCTGGACAGTCAGTTCGCGATCACCCGATGGAGGCGTGCCTGCAACCCAGTGGAGCTCGGAGACCGGAAAGGTCGTCCGCTGCAGCGCAGCCCGCGTGCCGACCGTGATGGCGTTCTGGGCTCGGTCTTTGGCGATGACGTACAGCGGCTCCGGCCCTGCGATTCCGATGCCCTTCCGCTGGCCGATGGTGTATTGGTGCAACCCAGCATGCGAGCCGATCTGGGAGCCTTGGACATCCAGGATCGCGCCGGCGACTGGCATGAGCCCGCCGTAGTCAGTCAGAAACTCCCGATAGTCAGTGCCTCCCAGGAAACAGAGATCCTGGCTCTCAACGCGTTCGGCGGTTTCGAGTTCGAGTTCCCGGGCGCGTTTCCGGACCTGCGGCTTAAGCAGCTCGCCCAGCGGCAAGATGGTTTGCCGCAGCTCGTCCTGGCCTAGCACGTTCAGAACGTAGGATTGGTCCTTCAATCGATCGAGCGCCCGGTAAAGGCGGTAGCCCCCGCCGCGGGCCTCGATTCGTGCATAGTGACCGGTTGCCAGGTGCGTGGCACCGAGTGCCAGGGCACGGTCACGGAGCAGTCCCCAGCGAATCTGCCGATTGCAGGTCAGGCAGGGATTAGGGGTGACACCGTCGCGATACCCCTCGACAAATGCTCTGACCACCGCACGCTCAAACGGCTCCTGGGCGTCCAGCACGTAGAAGGGAATCTTGAGGCGTTCGGCGACCCGGCGGGCGTTGGTCACATCCTGCGGGGAACAACACCGATTGGGATAGCGCTCGCCGGCACTCCACAGGCGCAGCATGAGACCGAAGACTCGATCGCCGGATTCAGCGAGCAAGGCGGCAGCCACCGCGCTATCGACGCCGCCGCTCATCGCGACCGCAATCACTCGCTCGGCACTCACTGGAGGATCGGTTGGGTGGACCGCAGCCGCTCGACCAGTTGCGGGAGCGCCTCAAGAAAGGCCCGGACTTCGTCGTCCGTCGTGTGCCGCCCGACAGTCACCCGCAACGAACCCAGGCTCAGTTGGGGGTCGAGCCCGACCGCCAGCAGCACCTGAGAAGGCTCTGGATCGCCGGTCTTGCACGCCGAGCCGGAGCTGCAGGCAAATCCGGCCAGGTCCAGCGCCGCCAGCAGTTCATTTCCGTCCACGCCTTCAATGACGAACGAGCAATGGTTTGGCAAGCGCTCCACCGGGTGGCCGGTGAGCACGGCGCCAGACACGCGTTCGGTTACGCCCTGGGTGATCCGGTCTCTTAGCTCGCGAAAGCGTGCCGAATCGGCTTCCCGGCGCTGCCCGGCCAGGCGCACCGCTTCCGCCAGGCCGACGATCAGGGGCACGTTGGAGGTACCGGCCCGCGCGCCGCGTTCCTGCGATCCGCCGGTTTGAAGCGGTGTCAGGGGGATCCCGGAGCGTACGATTAGTGCGCCGACCCCTTTGGGGCCGTAAAACTTATGGGCACCGATGGAGAGCATGTCTGGCCCCATCTGGTCGAGCCGGACCTTCAGTTGGCTGGTGGTCTGGAGCGCATCGCTATGAAATGGAACGCCGCGTTCGCGAGTAACTGCAGCCAGGCCCGCGATGTCGTTCACGGTCCCGATCTCGTTGTTGCCGTAGATGATGGAGACCAGTGCAGTCAACGGCCGGATCCGGTCAGCCAAATCCTGCGGGGCGACCTGCCCACGGTCGTTCACCGGCAGCAGCTCTACTTCGAATCCCTCTTGCTCGGCCAGTTGCTCGGCGGTATGGAGCACGGCGTCATGCTCGACCGGACTGATCAATAGGTGGTCTGCACCGCGAGCGGCACGCGCGGCATGGGCTGCCCCACGCAGTGCAAGATTGTCGCTCTCCGATCCGCCGCTGGTGAAGATGACTTCGTCCGCGCGACAGCCAAACTCCTCGGAAACGATCCGGCGGGCGCCCTCCACCGCTTGCTCGGCCGCCTGTCCCCAGCGGTGAACCGACGACGGATTACCGAAGCGTTCGGTGAACCAAGGCAGCATGGCGTCGACGACTTGAGGGTCGGTCGGGGTGGTCGCGGCGTAGTCTAGATAGGTCGCAGGGGGCGGCACGCGCGAATTCTATCACGCAGGGTCAGGCGGTCCGCCCAATGGTTATAATGCCGACCGTGGATACCAAAATCGGACAGGTTAAGGCGCTGCAAGTCCTGGACTCAAGGGGGAATCCGACGGTTGAGGCGGAGGTTCGTCTGTCTGACGGCAGCCGCGGGAAGGCGATCGTGCCGTCCGGCGCTTCCACCGGTGTGCACGAGGCGCTGGAGCTGCGCGATGGTGACCCTGCAGTGTACGGTGGAAAGGGGGTCACGAAGGCAGTTGGTAACGTCGAAGGCGAGATTGCGCAGGCGGTGCACGGGATGGACGCCGCCGATCAAGCCGCGCTGGATCGCAGGCTGATTGAACTGGACGGCACACCGAACAAAGGCCGGCTGGGAGCCAACGCGATCCTGTCGGTCAGCCTGGCGGCCGCCAAGGCGGTTGCCAGTTCCCGGCAGCTGCCACTTTACGCCTCGCTGGGTGGGGCCGAGGCGTCAACCTTGCCGGTGCCGATGCTCAATATCCTAAACGGCGGAGCACACACCGGCTGGCAATCCACCGATGCCCAGGAGTTCATGGTGATGCCTTTGGGCGCCTCCACGTTCGGCGATGGACTGCGCTGGGGGGCAGAGATCTACCACGCGCTGAAAGCCGTGCTCAAAGCCAAGGGCTACACCACGCTGGTTGGGGACGAAGGGGGGTACGCCCCGGCGCTGCGAGCCAACGCCGAGGCCATCGAGGTGATCCTGCAGGCGATCGAGGCCGCCGGATTCCAGGCTGGACCGCAGGTGGCGCTGGCGTTGGATCCCGCCGCATCCGAGTTCTTTGAGGACGGGAAATACCGGTTGCGCCGAGAGGGGGTCGAGCTCGACGGGCAAGGGATGATCGAGTTCTGGGCCGGCTGGATCGATCAATACCCAATCGTTTCGCTTGAAGATGGATTGGCACAGGACGACTGGAGCAGCTGGATCTCGCTGACTAGCCAATTGGGTGACCGGGTTCAATTGGTCGGCGACGACCTGTTGGTCACCAACCCGGAACGGGTGCAGCGGGCCATCGACCAGAGCGCCTGCAACGCGCTGCTGGTCAAATTCAATCAAATCGGCAGCCTGAGCGAGACCATTCAGGCGGTGCAGCTCTGCCAGTCGGCGGGATGGCATGCGGTGGCTTCCCACCGTTCCGGCGAGACTGAGGACGCAACCATCGCGGACCTGGCGGTGGCTCTGAACATGGGGCAAATCAAGACCGGAGCTCCGGCTC
>CAZGCX010000040.1:0-15322 GCA_964524585.1 uncultured Anaerolineaceae bacterium | reverse complement strand
TGGCCGATGTACAGGATTGCATCGCCGCTGCCCGTTATCTGGTCGACCAGGACGAGGTCGACCCGGGCAAGCTGGTCATACGCGGCGGCAGCGCCGGCGGCTACACCACCCTCTGCGCGCTGGTGTTCCACGACTTTTTCTCCTGCGGGGCCAGCTATTACGGTGTGGCCGACGCAGAGGGACTGGCCAAGTTCACCCACAAGTTCGAGGCCCGCTACCTGGACAGCATGATCGGGCCGTATCCGGAAGCGATCGAGCTGTATCGGCAACGCTCCCCGGTGCACTTCGTCGATCAACTCTCGTGTCCGATTATCTTGTTCCAGGGCGGGGAGGATCCGGTCGTACCCCAGGCGCAGGCCGAGCAGATGGTGGCGGCGTTGGAGGCCAAGGGTCTGCCGTATGCCTACCTGTTGTTTCCGGACGAGGCGCATGGGTTCCGCAAGGCCGACAGCGTGCGCCAGGCCCTGGAGGGCGAGCTCTCCTTCTACGCCCAGCTATTCGGGTTTGAGCCGGCCGACCCGATCGAGCCGATTATGGTCCACAACCTGGGCCCCGACGGTTGGCGCACGTAAACTGTCTACCGGCGTCCGGGGTGGACGCCAACTCCCGAAGTCGAATCGAATGCCGAGTCTTGCCGATTGAACGAGGAAAATGGCGAGTACCGCGATCAGATCTGGCCCGGTTGCGGCGACGCCGGTCAGCCCGCTCCAATCGTCGCATAGAACAGCGGCAGCCGCGGCACCGGCTGATCTGAAAAGCTGAAGGCCGCTCCGACCCGCTCGAGTGCAGACTGGAGGCGATCAGGCTGATCGGCGTGGATCGTAAACAGCGGGTCACCGACCGCCACATCGTCTCCGACCTTGCGGTGCACCACTATGCCCACCGCCGGATCAATCGGATCCCCCTTCTTGGCCCGCCCGGCGCCTAACTCGACGGCGCTGTAGCCAACCTCCGCGGCGTGAATTCCGGTGACGAACCCGCTCCGCTCGGCCACCGCGGTTTCCACCAACTCCGCGGCCGGCAGCTTGTCTGGCTGGTCGACGTAGGCCGGATCGCCCCCCTGCGCCTCAACCAGCGCTCGGAACTTCGCCAGCGCGCTGCCGTCGTCGATTGCCTGCTGGGCGGCGCGTTTCGCTGCTTCCAGCCCGGACGCCGCTCCGGCCAGGTGCAGCATGTGGCCGGCGACTTCCAGGCAATGCTGACTGAAATCTTCCGGACCCTCGCCTTGCAGCGTGGCAATCGCTTCCTTCACTTCCAACGCGTTTCCAACCGCGAAGCCGAGCGGTTGGTTCATGTCTGACAGCAATGCCACCACCTTCCGGCCGGCGCGCTCCCCGATCTCCACCATCAGCTCTGCCAGTTGTCGCCCGGTTTCCAGGTCCTTCATGAAGGCCCCCACTCCGACCTTCACGTCCAGAACAATGGCCTGCGCCCCCCCGGCGATCTTCTTGCTCATCACCGAGGATGCGATCAAAGGGATGGAAGGCACGGTCCCGGTGACATCCCGCAGCGCGTATAGCTTTCCGTCCGCCGGCGCCAGGTCGCCGGTCTGCCCGGCCAACACTACTCCGACCTCCCGAAGCTGATCGATGAATTGTTCAATCGAAATCTCTGAGCGGTAACCCGGGAACGACTCCATTTTGTCCAGTGTGCCGCCCGAGAAGCCCAGCCCTCGGCCGGACATCTTGCCCACCGGAACTCCGGCGGCGGCGACCGTCGGCTCGACGACCAGGGTGGTCTTGTCGCCGACGCCCCCGGTAGAGTGCTTGTCGACGGCAACCGCGCAGACCTGCGACAGATCCAGTTGCTGTCCGCTGGCGACCATCGCCATGGTGAGATCGGTGCTTTCGCGGGCTGTCATGCCCTTCAACATCACGGCCATCGCCCAAGCCGAGGCTTGATAATCCGGAATGTCGCCCGTCGTAAATCCGCGGATGAAGAAGCCGATTTCCTTCCCGCTGAGCTCCTTCCCCTCGGATTTCTTTGTGATTATGTCGACTGCTCGCATGGCGCTTCGATTATACAGGGGGCTGAAGGGAGGCTGGCTACCAACCACCGGCAATGGCGCGTGCGGAGACTAGGCCGGCAACGCAGCACCGATGGCGGAGCGACGGCGCCGCTCGGACTGCTATAATCTTCCGAAATCTCCACATGACCAAAGTCGATCTGATCCTCACCAATGCCCAGGTCGTCACCATGGACGACCAATACCAACTCTTCCCGCATGGGGCGATCGCCATTCTCGATGGTGAAATCGCCGGCGTCGGGAGCACCGAGGCGATCGAGACCCAATTCACTGCCGGCCAGACCGTCGACTGTGGCGGCAAGGCACTCATTCCCGGCCTGATCAACGCCCATACCCATGCGGCCATGACGCTGCTGCGCGGGCTGGCCGACGATCGACGGCTGGACGTCTGGTTGCTGGGGTACATCATGCCGGTGGAGCGCGAGTTCGTGACGCCGGAATTCTGTCGGCTGGGCACGCTGATCGCCTGCGCCGAGATGCTGCGCAGCGGGATCACCTGCTTCGCCGATATGTACTACTTCGAAGAGACCGTAGCTGAGGCAGTTGCGGAGGTCGGTATGCGGGCGGTGTGCTCGCAGACTGTGCTCAAGTTCCCGTCGCCCGACGCCGAGTCTTACGAAGATTCGCTGGCTGCCGCCCGAGGATTCATCGAGCGCTGGAAGGACCACCCGCTGATTGTGCCTTCGGTCGCTCCGCACGCTCCATACACCTGCACCGAAGATATCCTGCGCGCCTGTACTGATCTGGCGGTGGAATTCGACGTGCCGCTGCACATCCATATCTCCGAGACTGCCCAGGAAGTCGAGCAGTGGCGCAAGACCTATGACATGCCGGTCGTCCCGTGGGTCAAGAAGCAGGGACTCTTCGAGGCCAAGGTGTTGGCGGCGCACTGTGTGCACATCGACGGCGGCGAAATTCATACCCTACAGCACGCCGGCGCCGGGGTTGCCCACTGCCCCTCCAGCAACCTCAAGATTGCCTCCGGTTTCGCTCCGGTAAAGCGGATGCTGGATGAGGGCGTCCACCTTGGCCTGGGCACCGACGGGACAGCGTCCAATAATGACCTTGATTTGTTCGAAGAGCTGCGCTTGGCCAGCTTTGCAGTCAAGGCGACCTCTGGAGATCCGACCGCCCTGCCCGCTCGAACCACGCTGGAGCTGGCAACCCGGCTAGGCGCCAAGGCGCTGCACCTGGATCACCTGATCGGTTCGATCGAGGTCGGCAAACGGGCTGATGTGGCGCTGGTCGACCTGGATACGCTCCATTCCCAGCCGCACTTTCGGCACGATCCGCAAGCGATCTATTCACAGCTGATCTACACCGCCAAGTCAACCGACGTCACGGACGTGATGGTCAACGGCGCATGGCTGATGCGCGAGCGGCAGCTGATGACGGTAGAAACCGAACCATTGCTTGAGGCTGCGGCCGACTACGCTCACCGGATTGACGCTTTCCTGATTGAGCGCGAAGACTCGGTGCTCTCGAAGCTGTTGGCCATCGGCGGTGCGGAGCAGGAGGAGAGCTACGAGGTTCAGATCAAGGTCCGGCTGCCTGATCCGCAGGCCACGGTTCAGGCCATCAAGTCTGGCGTGGTGGAGGTGGTACGTTCAGCGCACTACCAGGAGTACGACACCTACTTCGCTTTTGATGATCCGGGGCAGGGACGCTTGCGCTACCGGGAAGACGAGTTCCTCGACGATCAGGGCGAAGTCTTCAACGTCCGCTACCGGCTCACGCTGATCGGACCGGCCGCTGAGCGCGAGTACCCCAAATCGGTGTTGCTTTCACGCTCGCGTTTCATCGCTCCAGCCTCTCATAGCGAGCGCTTCTACCGTGAGTACTTCGAACCAAGCAGCGAGATCGAAGTGCACAAAGAGCGGCTGCGTTGGCTGGTACGGTTCAAGGACAAGGAATTCTTCATCAATGTGGACCGCTTGATCAAGCCGAGCAGCGAATGGAGTTATCTGGAAATCAAGACCCGTACCTGGTCACGGATGGACGCTGAGCAGAAAGCCGAGATGATCCTGGCGCTGCTGGAGGCGCTTGGCCTTGCCGGAGCCGAAGTCGTCAAACACGAATACCCTGATTTGACCGCACAGCACGCCTAGTTCCTCTTGCGCAACCGCTGCTGCAGTTCGTAGAGCAGATTCAAGGCCTCCAGCGGAGTCAACTGCTCCAACTCCAGCTGCTCTAGTTCCTCGCTGATCGGATCCCCCGCAGCAAACAACGACAGCTGGCTGGGCGGTCTGTCGGCCGCCCGCGTTGATTCCGCCTCGAGTTCAGCCAGGATCTCTTGTGCACGCTGCACGACTCCACGCGGCAGCCCGGCCAGTTTGGCCACGTGGATGCCGTAGGACTTGTCCGCTCCGCCCGGAACGATCCGGTGCAGGAACACGACCTCGCCTCCCTGCTCCGAGACCGCCACGTTCCAGTTCCGCACGCCCGGCAAAGAATCAGCCAGCCGGGTGAGCTCGTGATAGTGTGTCGCCACCAGTGCCCGTGAACGCAGCTGCGGGTGGCTGTGGATGAATTCCACGACCGCCCAGGCGATCGACAGGCCATCGTAGGTGCTGGTGCCGCGGCCGATCTCATCCAACACCAGCAAGCTGCGCTGGCTGGCGTGCCGCAGCAGGTTAGCGGTCTCCAGCATTTCGACCATGAATGTGGATTGGCCGGCGTGGATCTCATCTTGCGCGCCGATGCGGGTAAAGATCCGATCGGTGAGTCCAATGGTGGCCGAACGCGCCGGAACGAAGCTTCCCATTTGGGCCATCAACGCGATCAACGCCACCTGGCGAAGGTAGGTAGACTTGCCGGACATGTTCGGTCCGGTGATCACCCGGATGCGTTCGCCGTCTTCGAAGACGGTGTCGTTGGGCACAAACCGTGGGCGGAACTGCTCGACCACCGGATGTCGGCCCTCGCGAATCTCCAGTTGCAGGTCCTGCGTCAATTCTGGCCGGGCGTAGCCATTCGCCGCGGCAACTTCCGCCAGGGCGGCAACTACATCCGCCCGGGCCAGCCCACGGGCGGTCCCCAGCAGCGCCGTCGCCTGCTGGCCGACTGCACTGCACAGACCCTGGAACAGTCGCGCTTCGGTGGAACGAATCTGCTCTTCGGCGGTCAGAACCCGCGCCTCATAGTCCTTCATTTCCGGCGTGATATACCGTTCCGCGTTGACCAGCGTCTGCTTGCGCAGGTAGTCCTCGGGAACTCGCGAGGCATGGGTCTTGGTGACCTCGATGTAGTAGCCGAAGACCTTGTTGTAGCCGACCTTCAAGCTCCCGATCCCGGTCCGCTTGCGCTCGACCGATTCCAGATTGGCGATCCACTCTCGAGCGCTGCGTGACGACTCGACCAGGTGATCCAGTTCTTCGGAGTAGCCAGGACGGATGACTCCGATGTGGCTGAGGGTGGCGGGCGGATCATCGGCCAGCCCTGCCTCCAGCTCATGCAGTAGATCGGTGCACGGGTCCAGCCGCTCCCGCAGCTTGGGCAGCTTAAGCTCTCGCAGCGTCTCAAGCAGCTGCGGAACCGCCTGCAGCGCCGCACGCAATGCCATCAGGTCGCGCGGTGTGGCAAGGCCGGCCGCCGCTCGATTCCCGATGCGCTCCAGGTCGGGCAATGACGCCAGTTGCTTACGAAGCTGTGCTCGCACCAGTCCCGATTCAAAGGCGGCTTGCACCTGATCCAGCCGCTCTTCGATCTGCGCCAGGTCGGTCCGCGGTTTGTTGATCCACTGTCGGATCAGCCGCCTTCCCATCGGCGAAACGGTCAAATCCAATACGCCGAGCAGCGAACCCTTGACCTGGCCGGTCCGCAGCGTCTGGGTCAGCTCGAGGTTGGTCCTGGTGGCCGCGTCCAGCAGCATGAAGTCTTCGGTCGAGTAGTGGGTCAGGTCACGCAGCAGTGGCAGCGCGGCAGCCTGGGTCTCAGTCACGTAGTCCAGGATCCCACCGGCGGCCATGGTGGCCAGGGTCGACTCGCCAAGCCCGAAACCGTCGAGCGCGGCCACCCCCAAGTGGGTCCGCAGGCGTTCGGTGGAGGCCGCCAATTCAAACCGCCAATCGTCGCGCGGGGTGCGGTGGCCAGGAAGCTGCTCATCGAGCGGTTGGGACTCAGGGAAGATCAGCTCCGCCGGACTGAGCCGTTCCAGCTCTTGCCGCACGGTTGCTGCCACATTGTCGGAGGCGATTTGGGTCGCACTGAACTCGCCAGTGCTGATATCAGCGTAGGCAATGCCCACCTGGTTGCCGTCTGCCACGATTGCCGCCAGATAATTGTTGGCGTCGCCCGGAAGCAGGCCCTCCTCGATCAGTGTGCCGGGGGTAACGATGCGCACCACTTCACGCGGGAAGAGGCCGCTGACCGGCCCCTCCCCCACCTGCTCGCAAATCGCCACGTGGTAGCCCTTCTCGATCAGGCGGGCCAGGTAGCTCTCGGCGGCGTGGTGTGGAATGCCGGCCATCGGCACCCGGTTGCCCTTGGCGACGTTGCGTGAGGTCAACACGATGTCCAGCTCACGGGATGCGATCTCGGCATCGTGGTCGAAGGTCTCGTAGAAGTCGCCGAGCCGGAAGAACAAGATCGCTTCCGGATACTTGCGCTTGATCTCCAGATACTGTTTGCGGACCGGGGTAAGCTTCATTCGAAAGCATTCTACTGCGAGGTGATAAGATTCCGTCCCGCTCGCCAAAAGTACTCAACATCCTCTCTCAGCCTGCTCTGCTCCCGATCGCCTGGCGGTTCCTACGGCCACTCGCGCTGCTGCTCGTGCTCTCCGCATGCGGCCGCCCGGCGCCGGACGAGCTGACGCTGCACTACGGGCTGACCCTGGCACCCACCGGGATCGATCCGCATCTCAACGCCTCGGTTGAGCTCGGCATCCCGCTCAGTTCGATCTACGACACGCTCGTCGTGCGAGATCCCGATTCAGGCCAATTCGTACCCGGTCTGGCGAGCGGCTGGCAGATCTCACCGGACGGGCTCAACTACCGCTTCACGTTGCGAAACGACGTCGTATTCCACGACGGCCAGCAGTTCGACGCGGCCGCTGTTTCGGCCAATATCGAATACGTGCTCAATCCGGACCATCATTCGCAAAAGGCGGCCGGCATGTTAGGTCCGCTCGCCCAAGTGGAGGTCGTCGATTCGCAAACCGTGATCTTTCACCTGAGCGAACCATTCGCCCCACTGCTGGACTCGCTCTCGCAGGTGTACCTCGGCATGGCTTCTCCGGCGGCGCTGGAACAGTGGGGACCCGGCGACTATCAGTTTCACCAGGTCGGCAGCGGGCCGTACCGATTCGTCGAGTACCTGCCCAACGATCATCTGACGCTGGAGCGAAATCCAGACTACGCCTGGGTGCCGGGCATCTATCGGCACTCGCAGGCCAGCATTGGTCGGATCGAGTTTCAGTTCTTTGAGGACGAAGCCACGCGGGCGTTGGCGCTGGAATCCGGCCGGGTGGACGTCATCGGTGAACTTCCGGCGGCCGAAGCCGACCGGCTGGCGGGTTCGGACGAGTTCGTGGTGATGCCGGTCTCGGTCCCCGGGCAGCCGTTGCAGTACCTCTTCAATACTCAACTGCCGCCGACTGACGATCTATTGGTGCGCCAGGCGCTGGTGCTGGCCGTCGACCGCCGGCAGATCGCGCAGATCGTATTCGGCCAGTTCTCGCCGGTAGCGACCGGCCCGTTGGCTTCTTCGACCTTCGGATACGCACCAGAGGCCGCGCTGGGTGAGTACGATCCAGCGCGGGCGATCGAGCTGCTGATGGCGGACGGCTGGTCGCGGGCCCACGTCGAGGATCGCTGGATCAAGCAGGGCCAGCCGCTGCACCTGAAGCTGGTGGTTCCCAATTGGGGCTCGAACCCGGAGGTGGGGCAGCTGGTCGCCAACGCCTGGGAGCAGTTGGGCGCCGAGGTCGAGCTGCAGGTGATGTTGGGCTTCGGTCCGCTGACCCAGGCCCAGGCGGAGGGTGACTATCACGCCATCGGATTCAACAACTTCGGCTCCGATCCAGATCTGTTGCGGCCGTTCTTCGCCTCCGATGGTTTCTTCAACTGGGGCGGAACACACGATCCAGACCTCGACAGTCTGCTGGAGCGGGCTGCGGCGGCCTACAACTCGGACGAGGTCCGATCGCAGGTGGTCCGGCAGATTCAGCAGCAGATCAATGCACAGTTCCTGGTGCTGCCGATTCGGGACTACGTAAACCTGGTCGGTTTCAACCGGCGAGTGGAGGGGCTCAGATTCTCAGCGCAAGGTTGGTTCCCACTTCTAATCGACCTTTCCCTGCGACCGTAACGCTGCGGCTGGTCGACGCACTGCTGACCGCAGTGGCGGCGGTCTCTGTCACCTTTCTAGCACTGCGCATTGCTGGCGGCGACCCGGTTTCGACTCTGCTGTCCCAGGGCCTCATGAGTCTGGAGCAGGCGGACCGGCTTCGGCAGGCCTTGGGATACGACCTGCCGTTGGGGCAGCAATACCTGCAGTTCATAGCAGGTGTCGTCCGTGGTGACTTCGGTCTGTCGCTGTATACCGGCCAGCCGGTGGCCCAGGTCATCGCCGGTCAGTTGCGCAGCACCATTCAGTTGGGCGGATTGGGGCTGTTGATCGGGTTGGCGTTGGGGGTGCCGCTGGGGGTGATCGGCGCGGCTTCTCCGATCGGTTGGCTGCGCTCCGCCGCCCGGGCGGGCTCCAGCCTGGCGAATTCGCTGCCGGTGGCGATCACCGGCGTGATCGGATTGCTGCTCGCCTCAGCGAGTTTCGGCTCGAGCGGACCGTTGCTCCCCGCGCTGGTCCTGGGGGTGGCGACCGCTGGACCGTTCGCCCGGTCGGTGCAGTCCGGCCTGCAATCCACACTGCAGTCGCCGTTCGTGCTGGCGGCCAAAGCCCGCGGCCTGCGCCGGGGCGGCCGGATCTACTGGCACGCGCTACGGCCGGCTCTCCCTCCGTCGATCTCATTGATGGCGCTCCAGGCTGCTTTCCTGTTCTCCGGGACCGTCGTAACCGAGGTGGTGTTCTCCCGTCCCGGCCTGGGCAGAACCCTGGTCCGTTCGATATTGCAGGCCGATTACCCGGTGGCGCAGGCGATCGTCGGCCTGGCTGCTGTGGCGTATGTCGTGAGCCAGCTGGTCGCCGACGGCTTCTCCTGGGCGCTTGACCCACGCACTCGGGATCACGACGGTGGCTAGACCGAACGGGGAAGACGAAACGACCCCGCGCCGGCCGCCGATCGCCCGGGCAGTCAGCTGGTTGTGGCTGCTGGCAATGGTCCTGGCGGCGTTGCTGGCGAGTGGGCTGGCCCAGCACGCTCCCGGCGCGGTAGTTGCCAATCCACTTGCCCTCTCGAGCCCCGGGCTTCCCTTGGGCAGCGACGGATTGGGACGCGACTACCTGGCGCGCATGTTGTTCGGCGCCCGGGTTTCACTCGGGCTCGCCATGCTTTCGATCTTGCTGACGGTCGCCATCGGAACACTGGTCGGTTTCGTTGCAGGCGCATTTGGCGGTTTCGCCGAGCGGGCCACAATGTGGCTAGCCAATGTCTTGCTGGCAGTCCCTGGCCTGTTGTTGGCGATGCTGCTGGTTGCGGCCATCGGGCCAGGTGTGGCGGCGGTCGTGCTGGCGGTCGGTGTGGGTGGAGCCCCGGGCTACGCCCGGCTCACCCGTGCGCTGGTGGCGCAGCTGCTCGAAGAAGGCTACGTAGTGGCGGCCCGGGCCGCCGGCGGCGGGATGGCCTGGATCGGCCTGCGGCACATCCTGCCCAACGCGCTCCCGCAGCTGGGCTCATTCGCAGGTACCTACCTCGCCTGGTCGTTCGTTGGTGCCACGACTCTCACGTTCTTGGGGCTGGCTGGCGATCCATCGTTACCCGAGTGGGGCGCGATGTTGAACGCCAGCCGTACCTATCTGACGATCGCGCCGCGCCTGGCAATTGCTCCCGCAGTGTGCATCAGCCTGACCATCCTTGCCATTCACACCCTGTTGGGCGAGACGTCGACTCGAGTGAGGGGCTGAGCAACTCCGGCGCTCTGATGGTAGCCTAACCCGAGCGTGGTGCAGGGCGCGCAGTCGGCGTCCAGCCGCGACTGCCGGGTCGGCGGTACACGCCGGCGGTGGTCCACTTGCCGACCTGCCGGAACGCTTGGCACCCAAAGGGCCGATTTGGTATGCTCCTGATCCTATGCCCGAGCTATTTCCGATCCTGCTAGCCTTGGCGCTGATCTTTGACTTCCTCAACGGATTCCACGACAGTTCGAACATCGTGGCGACCGTGATCTCGTCGCGGGCCATGCACCCCAGAGCGGCGCTGCTCTTGGCGGCGGTAGCCGAGTTTGCCGGCCCCTTTCTGTTCGGAGTAGCGGTCGCCACCACCGTGGGAGCCGAGCTACTGGAAGTCGTCAGCTTGCCGGTGACCGCGGTGATCGCCGCCCTGGCCGCGGCGGTGATCTGGAACTTGATCACTTGGTATGTCGGCATCCCCTCTTCTTCGTCGCACGCCCTGGTCGGAGGCTTGCTCGGGGCCGGCATCGTGGCTGCCGGCTTCGAGGTCGTCAGACCGGCAGGCTTGCTGAAGATTCTGGTGGCGCTGATGCTCTCACCGGTGGCGGGGCTACTGGTTGGATTCTTGGTCATGCGTTTCACCCGCTGGGCGGCTCGCAATGCCCCACCCCGAATCAATATCGCGTTCCGCAGCAGCCAGATCCTGACGCTGTTTGGCCTGGGGCTCAGCCATGGCACCAACGACGCCCAGAAGACCATGGGAGTCATTACGCTGGGCCTGGTCGCGGCCGGGCTGCAGCCGGAATTCGCAGTCCCGGTATGGGTGATCGCGGTCAGCGCCACCGCCATTGCTCTCGGGACCTCGTTCGGCGGCTGGCGTTTGATTCGCACGCTGGGCGGCCGCATGTACCGCGTACGGCCGATCCACGGCTTCACTTCCCAGATCACGGGAGCCGGCGTGATTCTGGGGGCCGCGCTGCTCGGCGGACCGGTCAGCACCACCCAGGTCATGAGCTCAGCAATCGTCGGGGTAGGCGCCGGGGAGCGGCTCAACAAGGTTCGCTGGACCGTGCTGCGCGACATGATGGTGGCCTGGCTGCTGACCATCCCGGTGACCGCCGCACTAGCGGCACTGGTCTACCTGGGACTGGACGTGCTTGTAAGTTGAGATTCTGGGTGGAAGCATGCCGCCGGTTGGGGCAGCCTCTACTCCGACAACCAGGCCTGAATCCGCTCGACCAGTTGGCCCGCGACTCCGGGCCGTGCTTCAAACCACTCGATCTGGGGATCGTCAGCCTTAAACCAATTCGCCTGGCGTCGCACGAGCTGCCGCGATCGCCGGCGCATCTGCTGCACCGCGACCTGCATGCTGATCTCGCCCCGCAAGTGGCTGGCGACCTGCTTGTAGCCGATGGCCGACATCGGCGGGTGATCGGGTGAAATGCCCCGGTCCAGCAACCGCTGAACCTCATCCACCAGCCCGGCAAGCAGCATCCGATCGATCCGTTGGTCGATGCGCCGATACAGCTCGTCGCGCGGCAAATTGAGGCCAAGGCGCAAGATGCGATAGGGCGGCGGGTGCGCCTCGCGCTGCTCGCTGGCTGCCGAGCCGGTGAGTTCGAAGACTTCCAACGCACGGGCCACACGCCGCACGTTCTCGGCATCGATCTCTTCGGCCGAGGTCGGATCGACCTGCTTCAATCGTTCATGCAGCGCGCTCGGACCGTGCAGCTCGGCAAATGATTCCAATACTCGGCGCAGGCTCTCGTCGCCGGCAGATGGCGGCGGGGCCCAGCCCTCCAGAATGGCGGTCACGTACTGGCCGGTACCACCGACCAGAATCGGCACCCGGCCCTCGGCCTGAATGGCGGCGATCGCTCGGTCGGCCTCCCGCTTGAATCGCACCAGATTCCAGGCTTCTTCGGGCTCCGCGATGTCAATCAGGTGGTGCGGGACCTGATTGCGCTGGGCCAAGCTGGGTTTGGCGGTGCCGATGTCCATGCCGCGGTACAACAGCCTGGAGTCGGCGGAGATGATCTGGGCCCCCAGTGCGGCGGCCACCTCGATCGACACCTGGGTCTTGCCGACCGCGGTCGGGCCGACAATCGCCACCAGCCCGGGGGCAGCGTCAGTTGCCATCGACCGCACCCTGGATGTGTTCGATCCGCTGGACGTTCGCCTGTCGATCGAGATCGATCGCCACCACGTCAATGCGCCACTGTTCGTGCTGGCGCCCCACACTGTTGAGATATGCCTGCGCGGTCCGGATCAGCTTCTCCTGCTTGCGCCGGTTGACCGCTTCTTCCGGAAATCCGAAACGGTGGCTGCGGCGGGTCTTGACCTCGACGAACACCAGTTCCCCGTCCTTCTCGAGCACCAAGTCGACCTCTCCTCTTCGCCAGCGCCAATTGCGGGCCAGGGTGGAATAACCCCGTTCTGCTAGATAGCGTTCCGCCAGCTGTTCACCACGGCGCCCAACGGAGTGTGAGTTGAGATTGGGCGAGTGGGGGCTCATACCGCAAATGCTAGCATACCCTTTCGGTTGACAGTCTACTTGACCCACGTTTAGAATGATGCATCAACGTTGAAGTGGCCGACCCCTTCGGCCGCGAGCGCATTTGCCGTCTTTGGCAATGCGAGTTAGGAGGAGATCCACCAACGCCAATTCCATATTCATATTTAACCCCCACTTGGCCAAGTATTGGAGAAATCTCTGTAGGAGGAGGAACTAGCAATGAATCGTAAGTTGTTTATCCTGGGCGGCATTGCGTTGGTCGCCTTGGCGCTGAGTGCCTGTGGCGGCGCGGCTTTCGAGTGTACCGACGCCATCGGCTGTGTCGACATCGCGCCAGACGAGCCGGTCCACATCGCATACATGCTGACCATTTCGGGCGCCACCGCCTTCCTGGGCGAGGACTCGAAGGGCGGCATTGAGATTGCGATCGACGATCGCGGTGGCCAGCTCATGGGCCACGACATCCAGCTGACCGGCGAGGACTCCGGCTGCAGCGCCGAGGGCGGGCAGACGGCGGCTACCAAAGTTGCCGCCGACCCGACAATCGTCGGCGTGATCGGAACCAACTGCTCCAGCGCCATGACGGCGGCCATGGACACCATCACTGGCGCCGGCCTCACCATCATCTCGTCCTCAAACACTGCACCTGCACTGACACTTGAGGGCGGAACCTGGAAAGAGGGCTACTTCCGAGCCTGCCACACCGACCTGTTCCAGGGCGCGGTGGCGGCCGAGTTCGCCTACAACGAGCTCGGGGCCCGAACCCTGGCGACCATCCATGACGGCAGCCCGTACGCCGATCAGCTGCAGCAAGTGATGGTCGGGCGGTTTGAGGAGCTTGGCGGGACCGTGACCTTCCAGGGCGCGGTCAACGTCAACGACACCGACATGCGCGCCATCCTGACTTCGGTCGCCGCCGACGCCCCGGACGTGCTGTACTTCCCGATCTTCGAGCCAGAAGGTGACTTCATCGTGCAGCAGTCCTCTGAAATCGCTGGACTCGAGAACACCACGTTGATGGGCGCCGATGGCCTGCTGGTCGAGAGCTTTGCCCCCAACTCGGGCGCGAACGCGGACGGCATGTACCTGTCCGGCCCGTTCGTTAGCGGCGCTTCCTACGACGCGTTCCTCGACAAGTGGGACGCCAAGTACGGCGGTGCTCCACCCAGCGGCTTCCATGCGTTCGCCTACGACGGCACCAACATCCTGTTGGATGCTATCGAGAAAGTCGCGGTGCAGGATAGCGACGGCACGCTGCACATCGGGCGGGACGCGCTGCGCAAGGCGATGGCCGCCACCTCTGGCTACCAGGGACTGACCGGCACGCTGGACTGCGGCACCAAGGAGTTTGCAGCCGGCACGAGCCACGGCGACTGCGCCACCGGTTCTGCGTTGGGTATCTTCGAACTGACGCAGGCCAATGTGGACGGTGAGTGGCCGCCCTCAGTTGTCTACACGCCTGGGCAGTAGCTGGTGCGAATGAATCTTGGGCCGATCTAGATTGGCTCAATAACGGTGAGCCAGGGCCGCTCGTTGACCCTGGCTCACCGTGCTTTTTACTTCGTACGCGATCTCTGAGGAACCCATGCTCCAACGTCTGCGCGAACGCTTCTCCTGGGTAGACTTCTTCCTCCGTCTGTTCCAAATCGCAATTGTCGTCGCTATGATCATCGGCGTGACCAACACGCTGGCCTCCGGCCGCTTCACCGCCGCCCAGTGGGTCACCCTGGTGTTTGCCGGGCTGGCCCAGGGCAGTGTCTACGCGCTGATCGCGCTCGGATACACCCTGGTGTACGGCATCTTGTTGATGATCAACTTCGCGCACGGGGACATTTATATGGCCGGCGCGTTCACCGCCGTCTTTCTGGCCAATTACCACGCCCGCACCGGCTTTCTGGCGCAAAACCCGCTGCTGGCAATCATCATGTGGATTGCGCTGGCGGCTGCGGTTTCCACCGCACTGGCGGTGTTGCTGGAACGAGTTGCTTATCGGCCGCTGCGTGATGCACCACGGTTGGTGCCGCTGATCACCGCCATTGGTGCCTCCTTCACCATCGAGTACACCTTTCGCGGGCTGTACGGCGCCCGATTCCGTTCTTACCCGGAAGTCTCAGCGCTCAAAGGCCTGGTCAATGTATTCGGTTACAGCGTCCCGCTGGTGCAGCTGGTAGTGCTCGGCGCGGCGGTGGTGCTGATGGTTGGCCTCTACCTGTACGTCGAGCGCACAAAGCAAGGACGCGCCATGCGGGCGGTGTCTGAAGACAAGGACGTGGCCCGGCTGATGGGGGTCGATACCGACAAGGTGATCGTGACCACGTTTGCTCTCGGGGGCGCGCTGGCCGGCGCGGCGGGCGTTTTTAACGGTTTGTTCCGGCCGGCCGGGGTGTTCTTCTTCATGGGCTTCTTCCCCGGCCTGAAGGCTTTCACGGCCGCGGTGCTGGGCGGAATCGGCAATGTGCCCGGGGCGGCCATCGGCGGGCTGTTGTTGGGCGTGATTGAATCCGTGTTTCCGCTGCTGATCCTGGAGGGACTCGGAATCCCTTCTACCAATCAGCTGCGCGACGCCTTCGCCTTCACCATGCTGGTGCTGATCCTGATCTTCCGCCCGCAAGGCATCTTTGGGGAACGGCTGGCGGAGAAGAAGGCCTGAGATGGCGAACCCGAATAGCAGAAGCCTGGTCCTGCGCTACGCTCTACTTGGCAGCGGGGTCACCTTTTATCTGTGCGCCATCGGAATTGTCGAGGCCTTCAACCAGCGGCGGCTGATCGGCGAT
>CAZGCX010000039.1:5866-15350 GCA_964524585.1 uncultured Anaerolineaceae bacterium | reverse complement strand
GATGAGCAACCGCGCCGGGTTGGTCCGGATCTTCCGAAAAGCCAGGAACAGGATCGGGAGCACATTGCAGGTCATCTGCAGCCAAAAGAATGGCGCCAGGTTGCCGGCCACTTCGTCGTGGATCAGCTCTGCGATCACCGGCTCATTGCCGTACCACTCGACGATGAAGCCGCTGAACCAGAAATAGACCCAGCCCATGCCGGCAACCATCACCAGCTTCCCCAGCGCGTCAAAGTGTTCGGCTCGCAGAAACTCCTGCAGTCGCATGGTCTTGCGCACGATGATCAGAATGGCGGCCAGCGCCGAGAGCCCGGAGTAGACCGCGCCGATCACGAAATAGGGAGCAAAGATCGTGCTGTGCCAGCGGGGCTGAATGGTCACGGCGAAGTCCCAGGACACGATTGAGTGCACGGAGAGGAAGACCGGAATAATCACCACCGAGAAAATGCCGAGCGCTCGGTGCAGTTTGTGCCATTCCGCTTCAGTGCCACGCCACCCGAGCCCGAGCACCCGGTAGAGTTTGTAGCGCCAGCCGCCCGTGTGGTCCCGCGCCATGGCCAGGTCGGGGATCAGGGCCAGGTAAAGGTAAAGCGAGGAACCGATCAGATAGGTGAAGATGGCGACCATATCCCACATCAGGGGAGACTGGAAGTTTGGCCACATGAAGCGGTTGTTGGGGTACGGGATCATCCAATAAAACTTCCAAACCCGGCCAAGATGGATCAGCGGGTAGAGCCCGGCCATCATCAAGGCGAAGGCCGTCATGGCTTCAGCTCCGCGAGTGATCGGCCGGCGCCAATCAGCCTTAAGCAGGCGCAGCACCGCCGAGATCATGGTGCCCGCATGACTGATGCCGACCCAAAACACAAAGGTGGCGATGTACAGGCCCCAATACACCGGTTGATTGATGCCGGCCACGCCCATTCCGGTGAATATCTGGTAGGCCCAGGCGTAAACTCCCCAGGCCACGATCGCGCCGAGCACCAGCACCAGGGCCCAAAAGCGTGGGCCGGTCTCGAACATCGGTCGCAAGACCGCTTGATTGATCTCTTCGTCGCTCCGCTTCTCCAACAGCAACCGTCCGCGGGGGTCGTCGCTGAGCTCCAAGTCCTCGTTCTCTGGGGGCGTGAGATCTGAGGACTGGGCCTGGTCAGACATTCGTTTCGCCTCCCTTGAGATACACCACGGAAGGATCGGTGCCGAGCTGGTCGAGCAGGCGGAAGGATCGGTGGCTGCGGGCCAGTCGGCTGGCCTGACTTTCGCTGTCGTTCAGGTCGCCGAAGATCAACGCCGACGATGGACAGCTTTGAACGCAGGCCGGTTGAATCTCGCCGTCCTCGACTTCCCGGTTCTGGGCTTCGGCGTCCAATTCAACCCGCCGGATGCGCTGGATGCAGAAGGAACACTTCTCGATAATGCCGCGCTGCCTCACCGAAACGTCCGGATTCAACTGCTGCTCAAGCGGCACCAGGAATTCGGGGACAAACCAGTTGAAGACCCGCACCTTGTAGGGACAGGCACTGCCACAAAAGCGGGTTCCGATGCAGCGGTTGTAGACCTGAGCATTCAGTCCTTCCGGCGTGTGGTAAGTGGCGAACACCGGACACACTGGCTCGCACGGCGCCTCATCGCAGTGCTGGCACATCACCGGCATGAAACGCGCCTTGAGATTCGGGTACTCCCCTTCCCAATAGCGCTCGATCCGGATCCAGTGCAGCGTGCGGTGCTTCACCGCCTCAGGCTCCCCGACCACCGGAACGTTGTTCTCGGCGTGACAGGCCACCACGCACGCCTGGCAGCCGGTGCATCGGTCGAGGTCGACCACCATCCCCCAACGATGCTGGGCTTCGGTGACCGAAGCCTCAGCGGATGGTTTCGCGGCCTTCGCCATCAAGACTCTCCAATCTGGCCAATGGTGAGCTCTCGCCGACCCGCTCAAGCCGGACCCGGGTTGATGCCCACAACAACGATTCTGTGCTGGGTGCCAGCAGTCCCATCACATTTGAGCCTCTGCCGGCGGCAAACCGTCCATAATCCTGGTGACCTTGTCCGGTCGGGATTGCAACCACGTCTGGCCGGATACCTGGATAGACCACTACCGGAGCGATGAACTCGCCGGCCGAGGAACTGACCCGCACCAGGTCGTCGTCGTGCAGCCCCAGCTGGTCTGCAGTCTCTGTCCCCAATTCCACCCAGCTGTTCCATCGAGCGGTGGTCATCGGATCAGGCGCTTCCTGCAGCCATGGGAGGTTGGCGCCTCGACCATCGCTGAGGGTGATCGACTCATACGGCATCAAATGGTAGGGAAGCGCCTGCGAATCTCCCAAGAATTCTGCGGCCGGAAGCTCGAGCGGCTGGGTGAGGTCCCGGCTTACGACCGGCTCGCTGCGAATCGGGTTTTCCGACCACCAGCCGCCGAGCTGGCGCCAGCGACTCCAGAATCCGGCGGGTGTGGCGGCATCGTACACTCCAATGCTCGAACCGATGAGCTGCGCGGCCTGTTGCTCCAGGTGGGCGACTTCGTCGGCCCACGGGAGTGCCGAAGCCAGGTCGCCACCGAGCCGCTGGGCCAGCGCAAGGAACACGTCGGCGGTCGATCGGGTGTTGTGCACCGGAGTCGCCACTGGCTGCTGTCCGCTCACGGTCGGGCGATCTGCCCCGGATGCCACCAGTTGGTAACCCCATCCCTCCAGGTAAGTGTGATCGGGGAGGATCACATCGGCCCGAACCGAGGTCTCGTCGACAAATGGGCTAAAGGAGACCACCATGGGTACCTGCTGCATCGCTTCGACGAAGCCGCTCCATTGCGGGAGTTCATAAACTGGGTTGGAGCCGTGAATCAGGAGCAAATCGATTTCGCCGGCCGCCATTCGCTCAACCAGCCGCTCGACATCAGCGAAGCTAGAGGGTGACACTGCTGCCCCGAATGGGTCGGATGGAACCTCCTGCGGCAGGAAGATGCCTCCCTCCCGGCCAACCCGGCGCATCGCCACGTTCAGCGCCATCACCGCGTCCATCGCCTGAGTCCCGTTCGACAGGCCCGCCAGGTACCCCCCGGGGATGGCCACCGATCGGTCGACGTCGGCAAAGATGTGGGCCAGCCGCAGCAGCTGCTCGGCCGAAACGCCACTGGCCGCGGCCACATCGCCAATACTTACGTCGCGATACAGCAGCGCATGCTCACGGTGACTGCCCACCTGCCCCAGGTTTTCCTCGACAATGGCTCGACCAATCCCGAGCGCAACCAGTCCCTCCATGCCCGGTTCGACCGGAATCCACTCATCGGCCGAAGCGCCGGTCGAGGAGAGCCGCGGCTCAAACTGCACGACGTAGCCCCGTCCGCCGGGCTGGCCCTGACGCATCTGCCCAAAATCGACGCTCTGTGAGACCGGCGACATCCAGGTTTCGAGGAAGTTGGCCCCAAAGGAGAAGATGGTCTGAGCGCGGGAAATGTCGTAGATCGGCAGCTGTCGAGTGCCGAACCAGCGCGCCGCCAAATTGAGCGCCTCGGCTCGACCTTCCAATGCGGTGTGCAAGTCAAATAGCACCGGGGCACTGGCGCCGAACGCCAGCATGAACTGGCTGACTAGCGCTTGCAGGCTGTCCGGCAGCATCCCACCGAAGAATGCCATGCGGTTGGGAGTGCTGAGGCTGGCCAGCCGGTCAGCCAACTGATCCAAGGCCAGTGACCACTGCAGCGGCTCAAACTTCCGTGAGCCGCGACCGCCGACCTGGCGTACTGGATCGTGCAGCCGGTCCGGGTTGTACAGCATCTGCAATCCGGCCTGACCGCGGGCGCACAGTTTCCCCCGGTTCAGCGGGTGGGCCGGATTTCCCTCAATCTTCCGGGGCCGGCCATTGATCACCCGCACAATGATCCCGCAGCCTGCGGGGCACTGCCGGCAGGTGCTGGCATACCAGGTCGCTCGGCCGGGAAGTTCTTGCTCGGGTGGGCGGACGTAGGGTTCCAACACCACCTTGCGGGCCGCGGCGCCGATACCGGTCGCCACGCCGCCGCCGGCGCCAATCTTCAGGAAGTCACGTCTCGATAGCTTGGCAGTCACTCGCTCTCACTCACTTGTGGCAGGCCAGACAGTCTGCCAGGCGCCCGACTTTCTGGTCAGGTTGCTGCAGGTGGCAATCCAGACACCAGCCCATATCCATGTAGACCGCGGGCTGCGCTACGCCCATCTGAGCGACCGATCCGTGACAGGTCTCGCAGCTCAGGCCCGACTGCAGATGCGGCTGGTGGCTGAAGAAGACGTGGTCTGGCGAGTCGGTAACCCGCTGCCAGGGGATGGGCTCGCCTCGCTCCCAATACCCCAGCACCAGCTGGATTTGGCGACGATCGCTGAGAATGACCCGGTGGCATCCCACACAGCGCTGAACCGACGGCATTCCGGCGACGTCGGAACGCATCGGACTGGTGTGGCAGAAGAGGCACTGGATACCGGCGCTGGCGTGACGCCGGTGGCTGAAATCGATCGGTTGCTCCGGCGCGGCCAGCGCGCTGCGCTGGCTGGCCTGTATGGCTGCTACGACCAGCACAGCCAACCCGACCACGATCGCAGGCAGAGCCAGGGTCCTTAGGATTCGTCTAACTCGTCCGGTCACTGGTGAAAATCGCACAAATCCCGTCCATTTTGTCATCCAAGACCCGACTGCTCATAATCGCAATCGTCTATCTAACAGGTGATAATCGTCATCTGGTAACCCCCTGAACGAACCAGGGGCGGGACATGCGCGACCTGCCAACTGATTCCGTTAAATGAACACTTGCCGACCTCTACACCCAAGTGGTCTCCGTCCCGGTCTTGGTGAGATTTGTCATATCATGTGACTCTCGGCTTGAAGCCGTCTTACACCGCCTCTCATCCACCCATCTCTGGACCTTCATCTCGGCTTAATCTGGAGGCGCAAGCATCAGACCAGGGGTGTATCATCCACAGACCGAACCCAGCAAACTTGATGACATTTGTCGCTAATTGCCGATCGACCAGGATGATAGAATCCCGCCGGTTTTGCGGTCTTACACCGGAGTTCAGTGCATGGTAGACAGTCAGGGTGCGCTAGCCAGAGAAGGTTTCGGAGCCGGGCGAGCTAAGTTCATCATCGGCGGCCTGCTGATTGTGGCCGCGGTGATCTATCTGGTGGTGTCCGCCACGCAGGCTGCCGCTCAGTATTTCCTGACCATCGACGAGATGCTGGTCCGGCAGTCCGAGCTCAGTGGACGTTCGCTGCGGCTGGCCGGCGCGGTGGACGGCGACACGATCAGCTACGAGGCCGACACGCTGACGGTGAGCTTCGAGATGGCCAACGTGCCGGCGGATGCCAAAGAAATCGAGGCCGGGGGTGGGCTGGCCAAAGTGCTGTATGATGCACTGCGTGACCCGGCCGCCTCTCGCCTGCAGGTGATCTACGTGGGACCAAAACCCGATCTGCTGCGGGATGAGGCGCAAGCGATCGTGACCGGCAAGTTGGGCGATGACGGCGTCTTCTATGCGGACGAGTTGCTCTTGAAGTGCCCGACCCGCTACGAAGGGGAGATCCCGCTCCAGTCCGCTACCGGTTAACATGCTTCACAGGCAGCCAACCTGTCTGACCCGCCGACGGCGAGCTGCATCCGACCGTCGGCGTTCCGCGAACGGCGAGCGTCCGGCTGGAATTGTGGGCCGCACGCCGGCGGCAACCTGGATCGTCGTACGGTGCAGGTCAGGAGGAGATTTGCGTGATTGAGCAGATCGGTTTCGCAGCGCTGATCCTGGCGATGCTGATGGCGCTGTACGGCGCGGCGCTGGCGGCCTACGGGGCCCGGCGTGCCCGCCCCGAGCTGGTGGAGAGCGCCCGCCGGGCGATGCTGCTGAGCTGGCCATTGATCAGTGTGGCGGCGCTCGCCATTATCACCCTGCTGGTGAGCGGCCGTTACGACGTGGCCTACGTGGCCAAAGTCACCAGCAATTCCATGCCGGCCTATCTAAAGATCACCGCCCTGTGGGGTGGGCAAGAGGGATCGCTGGTCTTCTGGTCGTGGTTGATGGCGGCCTTCGCCAGCGCCGCCGGACTCCGGCGGTGGGACCGGGATCGTGAGCTCTTGCCGTGGGTGATTGTGGTCACGATGGTTACCCTGGCCTTCTTCCTGTCGCTGGTGGTCTTTGTCGAGAATCCATTTGCCCGGTTGTGGATCGGCGCCGACGGCTCGCAGGTAACTGCTTTCCTCCAGCCAGCCGGAGCCCGGCCGCTGATCCTGACTGACGGACAGGGCTTGAACCCACTGCTTCGGCATCCCGGCATGGTGATCCATCCCCCGATGCTGTATCTGGGTTTCGTTTCCTTTGTCATCCCTTATGCGTTTGCCATGGCTGCGCTGGTCACCCGCCGATCGGACGACCGCTGGATCCGGGTGACTCGCCGCTGGGCGCTGGTGGCCTGGCTGTTCCTATCGCTGGGGCTGCTGCTGGGTGGCCGCTGGGCCTACGATGTGCTCGGTTGGGGCGGCTACTGGGGATGGGACCCGGTGGAGATCGCGGCCTTTATGCCCTGGTTGTGCGGCACCGCCTTCCTGCACTCCGTGATGGTGCAGGAGAAGAAAGGGATGCTCAAGCACTGGAACATGCTGTTGATCATCCTGACTTATGCGCTGGTGATTTTCGGGACATTCCTGACTCGGTCCGGCGTGCTCTCGTCGGTGCATGCCTTCGCCCAATCTGCCATTGGGCCGATGTTCTTCGCCTTCATTGGTATCACCACCCTGGTTTCGCTGCGATTGTTGCTGAATCGTTGGGACGAGCTGCGAGGCGAGAACCACCTAGGATCGGTAATCTCGCGCGAGTCGCTGTTCCTGTTGAACAATTTCCTGTTCGTGATCATCCTGGCGGTGTGCTTCTTGGGGGTGATCTTCCCGCTGGTCTCGGAACTGTTCACCGGCCAGACGGTGACCGTCGGGCCGGAGTGGTACGAGCGGATCACCGGCCCGCTTTTCGCCGGTCTGTTGTTGCTGATGGGGGTCGCGCCACTCTCCGCCTATGGCAGTTCTTCCTGGAGGGTGCTCGGCCGCCAGATCATCTGGCCAGCGGCCGCCTCCGTTACGGTGCCGATCGCCATGTTTGCCAGCGGCGTCAGGAGCGGCGCAGCGTTGCTTGGATATTGGCTTGCAGCATTGGTGGCGCTGGTCACACTGTACGAATTCTGGCGTGGCTCGCTGGCCCGGCGCAGGCGACACGGCGAAAGCCTTCCGCTGGCCCTGGTGCGGATGGCGGCCCGCAACCGCCGCAGGTACGGCGGGTACGTGATCCACCTGGGCGTGGTGCTCATGGCATTTGGCATCCTGGGTATCGAGATCTTCCAGAGCGAAACGCAGGGAACGCTGGCCCGCGGCCAACAGCTCACCATCGGACACTACGTGATGGTGTATGACGGCTTGACCCAGTTCACCGCCAGCGATGGACGTCAAATCTCACGGGCCGAAGTGTCGGTATTCAAGGACGGGCGATCGGTCGGCTTGCTTCACCCGCGACAGGACTACTACGCGGTGCAGGGCCAGTCGATGACCATCCCGGCGGTCCGTTCGACGTTGGAAGACGACTTCTATGTGCTGCTGGTGAGTTGGGAACCGGTGGCCCAGACCGGGGCCACCTTCAAGATCTATCACAATCCACTGGTCAACTTCGTGTGGCTGGGCGGCGGGGTCTTCATCTTGGGGACCCTGGTGGCTGCCTGGCCGGACCCTGAGCCGGAGGCGCAGCGCCGGCGTTCGATGGCACAGGCATGGGCCGCCGGGGACTGATGCCTTCCGGATCGGCGGTTGCGCGCCCAATCGCCCACGTGCTGCTGGTGTTCGGGCTCCTGGCGGCCGGCGTGATCCCGGCTTGGGCTCAAGAGGACCAGCCCACCGACGATGAAGTCAATGCCATCGCCAAAGGCCTGTACTGTCCGGTCTGTGAAAATGTTCCGCTCGACGTGTGCCCAACCGTGGCCTGTCAGCAGTGGCGTGAGACGATCCGCGAGAAGTTGGCCGCCGGGTGGAGCCAGCGCCAGATCGAGGACTACTTCGTGGAGCAATACGGCGATCGAGTGCTGGCTACCCCACCGCCCAACGGTCTGAACTGGTTGGTGTACGTGTTGCCTCCGATTGCGTTTGTTGCCGGCGCGGTGATCCTTGCCGGGGCTATGCGAAGCTGGGGCCGAGCGGATGATTCCGAACTCGAGCCGGCGGATCTGCCGGCCGATGACCCTTACCTGCAGCAACTCGAGCAAGAGTTGGCTCGTCGAGGCGAAGGATGACCGCTGAACTCGAAAACGCGTCGGTTCAGAAGCGGCGCTGGCCAAGCACCCTGGTATGGGCATTGGTACTTGGCCTGCTGGCGCTGTTGGGGTTCGGACAATTCCGAGCCACCCAGGGGCCGGTTGGCATCGGAGATCGCGCACCTCAATTCAGCCTGACCACCTTCAGCGGCGAACAGATCGACACTGCCAAGCTTCGCGGCCAGGTGGTGGTGGTCAACTTTTGGGCTTCCTGGTGCAAGCCTTGCGAGCAGGAGGCGCTTGATCTCGAACTGGCCCATCAGATCTACAAGGACCAGGGGGTGGTGTTCATTGGGGTTGACTACGTGGATATCGAGCGGGAGGCGCTAGCCTACCTGGATCGGTTTGAGATCAGCTACGCCAACGGCGCCGATCTCGGCACCCAGATTTCCCAATCTTTTCGCACTCGGGGCGTGCCGGAGACCTACGTGATCGGGCCGGACGGCCGGATCGTGGCGGTTCAAATCGGCCCGTACGCATCCTTCGACGACATCGTGAGACACATCGAAGCTGCCCAGGGTTGAGGGATGGAAATCGGAGCGATCTTCTTCATACTGGCGCTTCTGCTACTGGTCACCAGCTATGTGGCCCGCCCGCTGATTGCACGCACCTCCACCCCATTCGGCCGTGCCAATCCCAAGCTCTCGCGCTTGCAAGCGCAACGCGAGCGGGTGTTGGACTCGATCCAAGAGCTGGAGGCGGATCACGACATGGGCAAAGTGCTCCCCTCCGAATACCGTGCGCTACGTCAGCAGCTGGCGACTCAGGGAGCGATGGTCCTCAGACAGATCGATGATCTCGGCGGAGGCGCCGAGGCTGCCCTAGAGGCCGAGTTGGAATCCCGAGTGGCAGAGTTGAGACTCAGCCGCCAGGTCGCGAGCCCCACCCCGGAGGCGGCGCTTGAGGCCGAGTTGGAGTCACGGGTCACGGCATTGAAGGAACGCCGGTCAGGCGGCTTCTGCCCCGAGTGCGGCACCGAAGCACAGGCCGGAGATCGATTCTGCAGCAACTGCGGCCACGCGCTGGCGGGGTAGTTGAGCTTCCGAATGGTCGACCGGCGCAGTCCCGGCGGCGCGAAATCCCGGGTGGGATTGAGCTTCCGAATGGTCGACCGGCGCAGTCCCGGCGGCGCGAAATCCCGGGTGGGATTGAGCTTCCGAATGGTCGACCGGCGCAGTCCCGG
>CAZGCX010000039.1:0-5766 GCA_964524585.1 uncultured Anaerolineaceae bacterium | reverse complement strand
GCGCGAAATCCCGGGTGGGATTGAGCTTCCGAATGGTCGACCGGCGCAGTCCCGGCTGCGCGAAGTCCTATGGTGGACTGAGTTGAAGCGCGAACTTCGACTGGCGGTGAGCTCGATGCTGCTGACCGTCCTGTACTCTGCCTGCACGCTGGCCGGGGACATCACCCCGCCGCCAGCGCTGGCCACCGCCCAGGCGGCCGCCCCACTCCCGACTAGCGTTCCGGTCGCTGCCGTTGTGGCGCCCCGGACCTCGCCGAACCTGGCTGCGGGCGCGCAACTCTACGCCGATCATTGTGCCGCCTGCCACGGACCGTTCGGCATGGGGGACGGCGAGATGGCAAGTGGTCTCTCTTTTCCTGCAGCGGTCCTTGCCGATCCGGAGCTGGCGCGGGCAGCATCGCCCCACGACTGGTACCAGGTCGTGACCAGCGGCCGGCTCGATCGACAGATGCCGCCCTTCGTTACGCTCAGCGACCAGGAGCGCTGGGACGCGGTTGGATATGCGCTGAGTCTCAGTATCTCAGCGGAACAACTGCAGTCGGGCGAGTCGTTGTTCACTGAACAGTGTGCCGAGTGCCACGCTGAGCAGTTATTTGGCAATGAGTATTACCGGGTTGCAACGCGCCAGGAGATCCAGGCGGTCGTTCAGGGTGGGCGTGGATCAGCCATGCCGGCCTACGCTGAACGGTTGAGCGCCGATCAAGTGTGGGAGCTGGCCGACTACGTGCAGAGCCTGGGTTGGAACGAATCACCCGGGACCGAAGCGGTGATCGAGCCGGTGACTGTCAGGGTGGTTGGGCAGGTCGACAACGGCACCGTCGGAGCCGCGGTGCCGGCCGATTTGGAGATCACGGTCCTGGGGTTCGATGGCGAGGATCAGGTGGTGGAGCAGGTCGTCAGCGCCGACTCGCAAGGGCAGTTCCAGCTTGACCAAGTCGAGACGGCGCCGGGGCGGCTGTTCTTTGCGACCACCGACTATCAAGACGTAGCGTATCGCTCCGAAGTGGCGCATGCTCCGGCCGATGGCGGTTCGCTGGAGCTGCCGCTGACCGTCTACGAGACCACCACCGATCTCAGCGCACTGCGGGTAGAGCGCCTGCACCTGCTCATCGATTTTCCACAACCAGATCTGATGCGGGTGCTGCAATTATGGGTGGTGGGGAACAGCAGTGACCGGGTTTTGGCCCCCGCACTGCAAGTCGCCTTGCCGACCGGAGCAACCAACCTGGCCTTCGAAGAGGATCCTCAAGGCGATCGTTTTGAGCTGGTCGAGAACGGATTCATCGATCACGAACCCGTGCCGCCGGGATCGGCGATTGACCAGCTAGCTTTTGGTTTCGATCTGGCGATCGACGGCAGCACAGACTTCAGGCAATTGATGCAGCATCCAGTAGACGCGGTCACCATCCTGGTGCCGGCCGATGGCCCGCGTCTCTCTGGGCTGATCGATGACGGGCTGCGCGATCTGGGCGGCCTGAGTATGCACACCTACAGTGCCGGCGTGCTGGAGGCTGGCGACAGCCTGTCATTTCGGGTGAGTGGATCCAGGCTGAATACCGGTCAGCTTCCGGCCGTTCTGGTCGGCGCAGCAGCGCTGCTCGCTGCCGGCTACGTGGCGTTCCGCTCCTGGGCTCGGCCGGCGGCCAAGCGCCAGAACGCTGAGTGGTCAGAGTCGGCCCAGCGAGGTCCCAGTGGGACCGAGATTCGGGATGAAGGGTGGCTGGCGTCAGGTGCGGGCGAGCCCCAAGCTGCGGCCCCCGCGGTGCATGACACGGCAGCCGGGACCGAGGCTCTGCTGCGAGCGATCGCCCAGCTCGATGCGGAGCACGAGGCCGGGAGCCTCTCTGACGATGATTGGCAACGCCGGCGCGTCGCCCTGAAACGACAGGCGCTGGATCAGATGCGGGTGGAAGGTGATTGAGGTCCGGGGACTGGTCAAGGCCTTTGGACTCAAGCCGGTTCTGAAGAAGCTCGAGTTCCATGTGGACCGTGGCGAATTCGTGGCAGTGGTCGGACCGAACGGGGCCGGCAAAACCACCCTGCTCCGGATCCTGGCCGCGCTGGCCCGCCCGACCGCCGGTGAGGTCCGGGTCGGCGGCATGCGGCTTCCGGCTCAAGCCGGAGCAGTTCGGCGCATGTTGGGCGTGGTATCACACCAGCCGCTGGTCTACGGCGACCTGACCGCCGAGGAGAACCTACGCTTCTATGCCCAGCTCTACGGCCTGGAGGGCATCGATCATCGGGTAGGCCAAGTGTTGGAGCTGGTCGGCCTGGCGAGGCGGGCACGAGATCTGGTGCGCAGTTTCTCGCGTGGCATGCAGCAGCGGCTGGCGATCGGGCGCGGCATCCTGCACAGTCCGGAGCTGCTGCTGTTCGATGAACCGCATACCGGCCTGGATCCGGAGGCGGGGGACATGCTGGATGGTTTGCTGCGGGAGGTCGCTGGCCAGGGGCGAACGGTGGTGATGACCTCTCACGACCTGACCCGGGCTGCGAATCTGGCCGGACGGGTCGACATCCTGTCCGGAGGCATCATCGCCCGCTCGGTGCTTCGCGGTGAGATTGAGCCCCAGCGCTTGTCGGAGCTGTACTTCCAGGTGACACGTGGCTGAGGGGGTGGGTCCGCTGCCTATGGTCCGACAGCGCTCGGCCACACGCCACTACCTGCGGGCCGTAGTGGCAATCGTGCGCAAGGACCTGATCGCCGAGAGGCGCAGCAGGGAACTCTTGGGCGCGATGCTGGTGTTCTCCTTGCTGGTGATCCTGACCTTCAACTTCGCCCTGGAACTGGACGTACGGACCCGGCAATCGATCACCTCCGGGGTGCTGTGGGTGACCTTTGCATTTGCCGGCACCCTGGGCTTGAACCGGGCCATGGCTATCGAGCAAGATCGGGGCAGCCTGGACGGTCTGTTGCTGGCTCCGGTCGATCGATCGGCGCTGTTCTTTGGCAAGTCGCTTGGCAATCTGCTGTTCATGCTGATTGCTGAGGCGATTGTCCTGCCGATCTACAGCCTGCTGTACAACGTCAATCTTGTCCGGCCGGAGTTGGTGGGGGTGGTGCTGTTAGGGTCGATCGGTTACGTGACGGTCGGCACCCTGCTGTCATCGATGGCGGTGCAGGCGCGGACCCGCGATATCCTACTGCCCATCCTGCTGTTTCCAGTGGTGCTGCCGCTGTTGATCGCGGCGGTGAAAGCTACCAATGGAATCTTGGAAGGATTTCCGCTGTCCGATTACGCCAGCTGGCTAAACCTGCTGCTGGCCTACGATGTCATTTTCTTAGCGGTTGCCATCATGACCTTCGACTTCGTGGTCGAAGAGTGAGGGGCGGCAGCCGCACCGCCAAACCGGAGGAGACCGATGGACCCGATGCCGAAGACTCTGAAGTGGCTCAACCGCATCACGGTTGTGCTGTTCCTGATCGCGCTGTATCTGACCCTGTTCTACGCGCCGCGCGAAGCGGTGATGGGTGATGTGCAGCGGGTGTTTTACTTCCACGTCTCCGCCGGATGGGTGGGGGGGCTGGCATTCCTGGTAACCGCCATTGCCGGTGGGGTGTACCTGGCACGGCGCGATTCGCGCTGGGATCGGGTGGCGCTGGCTTCGGTGGAGGTCGGGATGGTGTTTGCCTTCATCAACATCGTCAGCGGTTCGATCTGGGCCCGACCAGTCTGGAACACCTGGTGGACCTGGGATCCGCGGCTGGTCACCGCCACCATCATGGAGCTGCTCTACCTGGCGTATTTGATGCTGCGGCAGGGAATCGAGGACCCCGATCGGCGGGCTCGCTTTGGTGCGATCTATGGCATCGCGGCCTTCATCAGCGTCCCGATTACTTTCTTCTCAATTCGCTTTTTCCGAACTATCCATCCAGTGGTGATCGGAAGCAGCGATCCTACAGCGCAGGGCACATTCGACATGACTTCGCGCATGCTGATGGCATTCATGTTCAGCCTGCTGACCTTCACCTTCATTTACCTCACGTTGCTCTGGCATCGCATCCGATTGGGCAACCTGCGTGAGCGGGTGGAAGGTCGCAAGCTGGAAGTGCTCTCGGTATGAGCGGCTGCGCTGCGGGCCGGGGGATTCTGGAGCCTCAAACTGCCGCCGAATCCCCGCCAAGCCGGCGGGCGGGCGATCACCGGAAAGGAACCAACTGAGATGCAATCCCTCTCCATCCTGCTCCAAGAAGCACCTGCCGACACCTTCGGATACATGCTGCTCGGCCTGGGAGTGATCCTAGGAACCATGACTCTGTATATCGTCAGCCTGGTCAGCCGCATCAATAACCTGCATCGAGACCTGGAGGTGCTGGACCAGGTCGACGAGCAGCAGATGGGGGCCCAAGCAGCCGGCGATTAGTCGAATCAGGCTGTTTGTCCTGAAGCACAACCGAACCTGACACTGCCAGCTTCCCACGTTGCGGGCTAAGATGGGCTGGGACCAGCCCATAGCCCCTGTGGTGGAGCCATGACGCTAGCCAGGCAATTCGCGGACCTGCTGAGCGCAAGCCGAGCGCTGATTGCGCTTTCCCTGATCGTGTTGGCTCGCTTTGCCGCCGCCCAGTTGCTGGCGTTGGCGGCGTTGCTATTGCTGGCCTCCTGGATAACCGACACGCTGGACGGACCGTTGGCCCGCAGAGCGCATGATCAGGGATCGTGGATCGGCAAGCACGACCTCGAGCTGGACGCGCTGGTCTCGCTCGGGGTGCTGGCATATCTGGTCGGCGCCCAATTCCTTGCACCGAGCTACGCCTTGATCTACCTGGCACTGTGGACCGTGGCGACGATCCGCTGGGGCTGGAAGCGGGACCCGGCCATGTTGTTTCAGGCGCCAATCTACCTGTGGTTCATCCTGGTTGCCGTGCGTGAGGCGCCTGAGATCGGCCGCTGGTTGGTCATCTACCCGCTGGCAGCGGTGGTCGTGACCTGGCCACGCTTCCCGCGCCAGATCGTGCCGGACTTCCTCGCTGGTATGGGCAAGCTCATGAAGCACCCGTCGAGTCCGCGTCGCTAGCGGTTTTCTCCTCACGGCACTCCGAAGAGCTGGTTGCTCGACGCTGGGACTGGAAACCCACTGCGGCTGAACCGAGTGTGATATAAGATGCGCTTGCTCTGACCCAACCAAGAGCAGGGATGAGGTCGGTCGATCACCGCCGCAGGAAAAGCCAGCAAGAGCGCATCTCAATTCGGTCGCGCCCCAATCGCAAAGTGGTTCTGGAAACACCGTAGCTTGAATGGTGTACGGGGCTTGCTGACGCGCCTGCAGCACTGGCGACGAGGGCTGTTGGCTATGGGTGATCCGGGCCGGACAGTGACCGCCCCATCGCCTTACGGCATAGACCAGCCTGAAGGGAATCAGGAGCTGGTCATTCTTACCGCCAACCTATGGCATGACTGGCCATTTCGCCGTCGCCTGCCGGAACGCATGGAGCGCTTTGCCCGAATGATCGAGGCGGTTGGCGCCGATGTGGTCCTGGTGCAGGAAGTTGTGCGGACTAGCGACCGTCATATGGACCACTGGCTGGCCGAACGGCTGGGAATGGGACACTCCTACACTCGTGCGAATGGCCATCAGGCTTCGATCGGCTTCGAGGAAGGGCTAGCGGTCTACAGCCGATTTCCGTTGCTCTCGACCCGCGTCCGCCGGCTTGAGCCGCGGTTCAGCCGGTTCGTCAATCGTCTGGCCCTGGGGGCCGAACTGTTGACTCCCTTCGGGTCGTTCTGGGCATTTTCAGTGCATCTGGGCTTGCTTCAATCGCAA
>CAZGCX010000038.1:0-15427 GCA_964524585.1 uncultured Anaerolineaceae bacterium | reverse complement strand
TGCGGCATTGCAGTGGAGGTTCGCCCAGATATACGCCGGCGATATCTGGCGCGGCATACTGGGAGAGAACGGTTTCGGCCGAGTATACGAAATCGTGTTGGGCAATCCGTTCCAGCGGGCGCTTGAACCAGTGATGCCGGCCGATCTACGGCAGCCGCGGCTCCAGCTGCCGTTCGAGCCCGGAGCGGTCTGGTCATTCACCGGTGGTCCGCACGCCGGCTGGGGAAACTGGGCGGCCTGGTCGGCGCTGGACTTCGCTCCCCCCGGTCCAGCGCTAGGGTGCGTGCTCTCCAATCAGTGGGTGGTTGCGGTCGCCGACGGCGTGATTCTGCGCTCGGAAGGCGGTGAAGTGATCGAGGACCTGGACGGGGACGGGTATGAAGGTACCGGCTGGGTCATCCAATACCTGCACATCGACAGTCGTGAGCGGGTGCCGCCAGGAATTGTGGTGCGGGCCGGGGATCAAATCGGACATCCATCCTGCGAAGGTGGAATCTCGACCGGCACCCACCTGCACCTCTCACGCAAGTACAACGGCGAGTGGATGGCGGCGGATGGGGAGCTGCCCTTCGTCATGGATGGCTGGACCTCGCGCGGAAGCGGCAACGTCTACGACGGCAGCCTGACCCGTGATGGGATCCAACTCGAGGCCTGCTCCTGCCGCTATCCGGCCAATCAGATTTCGCGCTGAAATGAGATCAAGCCACCGTTCCGTATTGCTTCCGCTGGCGGCCTGCCTATTGGCGGCCTTGGCCTGCACTCGCTCGAACGTCCCAGCTCCGGGAGGGGTCGGCGCCGGCGTAGTCGCGCCATCCAGGCTGATCGATGCGTCTCCGACCGAGCAGCCGGCGACTGCCAACCCGACGATGCAAGCATCGGTGTCCAACCCGACTCCCTCGCCCGAGCCAACCGTGGCTGGGGCTTCGACACTTGAACCGCTCGCCTCTCCCACCTTTCCTCCGACTGCAGAGGTTGATGTCGAGCATTCCAACGAGACGGTGCTCTACCGCACACAGCCGGGTGACGTCCTGCGCAGCATCGCGGTCCGATTCGGGGTCCTGCCCGCTGACATCATTTCCTCTAGTGGCCAACCGTTGAGCGCAGCCGGACTGTTGCCGGCCAATCAGATCTTATTTATCCCCCGCCGGCTCGGGCCCACCGGTCCGTCCGACTCGCTGCTGCCAGACAGCGAGATCGTCTTCTCACCGCATGCGATTGACTTCGACATCCAGGGGTTCGTGGCCGCACAGGCAGGCTATCTCAGCCACTATCGGGAGTTCGTCAGCGGCCACAACCGCACCGGAGCCCAGGTGGTCGCCCTGGCAGCCCGCGACCACTCCATCAACCCACGTATCCTGTTGGCGTTGCTCGAATATCACTCCAGTTGGGTCTCGCGCACCGATTCGCCGCACGGGGATGAGCTGCGCTACCCGCTCGGGCACCTCTCGGAAGATGCGCAGGGTCTGTACCGGCAGCTCACTTGGGCGGCCAACGAACTCGGCACCGGGTATTACGATTGGCGGGCCGGGACGATCAGCGAACTGATCTTCCCCGACAGCTCGCTGGTGCGGCTGGCGCCAGAGCTCAATGCCGGAACCGTGGCGATCCAGTATTACTTCTCGCTGCGCAGCTCCGGAAGGGACTGGGCGCAGGCGGTTTCGGTGGATGGCTTCATCCAGAGCTATTGGCACCTATTCGGCGACCCGTTCGATTATGCCCATCCGATCTATGACGACGGGCTCAAGCAGCCGGATCTGATCCTTCCGTTCATCAAAGGCCGCATCTGGGCCTTCACCGGTGGCCCACACGGCGCCTGGGAGGCCGAGTCCGCGTGGGCGGCGCTGGACTTCGCACCCTCCACGCTTTTACCCGGCTGCGCCGAGTCGGACGACTGGGTCGTGGCGGCCGCGGCAGGAGTCGTAGACCGAGTCGAGAATGGGGTGGTGGTGCTCGATCTGGACGGAGACGGCGAGGAACAGTCTGGTTGGAGCCTGCTGTATCTCCACATTGGCAAGTACCCATTGGTCGAAGTCGGCGACTTGTTGGAGCAGGGGGATCTGATTGGTCACCCGTCCTGTCTGGGAGGCGTGGCGACCGGCACCCATGTCCACATCGCCCGCAAATACAACGGCGAGTGGATCCTCGCCGACGGCCCGTTGCCTTTTACACTTAGCGGATGGGCAGCAAGGGCCGGAGCCCTGCCTTACCAGGGCGCGTTGATCCGCGACGATCAGGTTGTTCTCGCCTGCTCCTGTGCCAGCCAGGTCACGTACATCAAACGATGATCCGACTGGTCCGGAACTGGGCCGCCGTCGGATTGCTTAGCCTGCCGGTGTTGGCTTCCTGTGTCGGGGAGGTGACTCCGGCAGCGCCCCCCGTGCAGACTGCAGCCGACACCGCTGAGCCTTTGGTCACCCCGCTTCCTTCCCGCAGTCCGCACCCGCCAGGCGACCTGGTGCCATACTCGGTTCGGTCAGGCGACACCCTTGACGCACTGGCAGCTCGCTTTGGCAGTTCAGTGGACGCCATTCGGGCCGCCAATCCTGGGTTGGCCGAGGCGATGACCACACTGGAGCCCGGAGTCGAGCTGCGCATTCCGGCCTACCTCCTGCCACTGATCGGCACCCCCTTTGAAATCATTCCCGACAGCGAACTGGTCAACGGCCCGTCCGCAGTTGGGTTTGGAACTCGGGTTGAGATGCTGGCGCAGCCCGGATTCCTGTCCGGAATGTCCGACTACGCCTACCGATTGGAGCGTCCGGCGTGGGAGGTGGTCGAGGCCATTTCCCAGAACTACTCGATCAACTCCCGGTTGCTGTTCGCACTGCTGGAGTACCAGAGCCAGGCGCTCACCGATCCTTTCCCAAACGAAACTCAAACCAGCTACCCAATGGGCTATCACAGCGCCGGCTACCGCGGCCTGTTCCGACAGCTGCTTTGGGCCGCCGAGCGCCTGAACGATGGTTACTACGGCTGGAGAAGCGGGGAGCTACGGGAATTCGAGACCGCGGATGGAATGATCTATCGGCCTGATCCCTGGCAAAACGCTGGAACAGTGGCGGTCCAGATGCTGTTCGCCGGACTGTATCCGGCGTCTGAGCTTGAACAGGTGTTGGGTCCGGAGGGTTTCTACGCCGGCTACGTGGAGCTCTGGGGTGACCCATTCGACCGGGCGATGGACCTGATGCCTGCCAATCTTCACCAGCCGGAAATCGGCCTGCCCTTCGTGCCCAATCGCATCTGGGACTTCACTGGAGGCCCCCACTTTTCCTGGGGGACCAGCCTGCCGATGGGCGCCCTGGACTTCGGTCCGCCATCGACCCAAGGGGGGTGCATCCAATCCGAAGAATGGGTTGCCGCGCCGGCCGGCGGGGTGATTACTCGCAGCGCGGAGGCCATCGTTGTACTCGATCTGGACGGCGATGCCGACGAGCGCACCGGATGGACACTGTTCTTCTTCCATATGGAAGGACGAGATCGCATTGCGGTCGGCACGCAAGTGCAGCTTGGTGACCAGCTTGGGCACCCATCCTGCGAAGGCGGCCGGGCGACTGGAACCCACTTCCACCTGGCTCGCCGGTACAATGGGGAATGGTTGCCGGCCGGCGGCCCGATCCCGTTCGTGCTGGATGAGTGGGTGGCCGCGGCGGGGTCGGAAGCCTACCAGGGAACGCTTACCAAGGGATCCAAAGTGGTGACGGCCTGCACCTGCTCGACCAGCCAGAATCGCATTCTGTATGAGCTACCGGCGCCCTGAAGCGTCTCCGCTTGCAGACGAAATTCCACCGTGCTACAATCGTCTTGTTCATCTCGGAGCAGTCGTCGGAAAAGTGGGCATCCCCCACTTTTCTGCATAATAGAGAGTTGATGCTGTTCTAACAGAATAGGTACAAGCAAGAATGAAGAGCGAATTCACACTGGCCTTCAACGAGATTACCGAGCGTTTCGGACTGTCGCAGGACACAGTCATGGAAGCGCTAGAGGCGGCCATGGCCTCGGCCTACCGACGCTCGGTGAACGCATCCACTGCCCAGGAAATCAGAGCAGAAATCGAGCCGGAAACCGGTCACGTTCTCATCTTCGCCGAGAAGGAAATCGTCGAAGAAGTTGAGAATCCACTGACCGAAGTCACCCTGGATGAAGCCAAGCGCAACGATCCAGCGGCCGAGATGGGCGGGATGAGTCTGGTCGAGTCCACCCCGGAGGACTTTGGGCGAGTCGCGGCGCAGACTGCCAAGCAAGTGATCCTGCAACGGCTGCGTGAGGCGGAGCGCGACGCGCAATACGACGAGTACGTAGAGCGGGAAGGTGACATGGTGCACGGAACGGTGCACTCGATCACCCCGCAGGCAGTAACGGTCGGGCTGGGCCGGGCAGAGGCAATCTTGCCGCGCAATCAGCAGATTCCAGGCGAGCGTTTCCACGTGCGTGACCGGATACGGGTCTACGTGTTGGAGGTTCGCAAGTCGTCGCGTGGCCCGGTGATCGTGGTCTCCCGCACTCACCCGAATATGCTGCGTCGCCTGCTGGAAATGGAAGTGCCGGAAATCAACCAGGGTTTGGTTGAGATCAAAGCCATTGCCCGGGAAGCCGGAAAGCGGGCCAAGGTGGCAGTGGCTGCCACCCGTGACGGAGTCGATCCGGTCGGTGCCTGCGTGGGATTGCGCGGAGTGCGGATCCAGTCGATCGTGCGGGATCTGAACGACGAAAAGATCGACGTCATTGAATGGAACCCGGAGCCGGCCACTTTCATTGCCAAGGCGCTCAGCCCGGCGCGGGTTTCGGGCGTGTTCCTGGACGAGCATCCCGACCGTGGGAAAACCGCCATCGTAGTCGTGCCCGAAGACCAGCTCAGCCTGGCCATCGGCAGGGCCGGCGTCAACGCCCGGCTATCGGCCCGGCTGACGAACTGGCGAATCGATATCAAGAGCCTGGTGGAAGCCGCCAGCGAGGCGCTCAACCGCCTGACCACCGACCAGTCCTTCGCCGCCATAGCTGAGGCCGAAGCCGAGAACATGGCGCAGGTCGAGATGATCCTGACTAAGAAGGAAGAGACCCGGCCGGTAACGCCGGAGGAATACCATCTGATGACCGATTTCGTGGTCAAGGTGGAGCAGGAGCTCATGGCCCGAAGGGACGCAGAGCGCCAGGTACTGCTGGACAAGCTGGCGGAGATTCGCCAGGCGATCCCGGAGGGTGCGTTTGTGTTTCCGCTGGACCAGACCGGTATCAGCACCCGGGTAGTGAACTTGTTGGTGGAGGCCGGCTACGACACCGCCGGTGCGGTATTGGAGCAGCTCGAGCTCGACGAAGACCGGCTCCTGGGATTGCAGGGTGTGGGTCCCAAGGCGTTGGAAGAGCTGCGTGAGGTCCTGCCAGGTTTTGCCTATCCTGAGCCGGTGGTTGAGCCCGAGCCCGAGCCCGAAGCCGAGCTGATCGAGGGTGAGGTGGCTGCCGAAGTCGAGCCCGGCCAGGCCGAGGTTGAGCCCGGTGAAGGCGAGGCGCCGGAGGCCATGGAGGGCGAGGCGGGCGTCGAGCCACTGGCCGAAGGGGCCGCGGAAGCGGAACCTGAACCAGGCGCAGAGGCCGAAGCGGAAGCGGAAGGCGAACCGATCCCGCTGGAACAGGCGTTTGAACAGGCAGTTGAGGCGCTTGAGGGTGTGGTGCTCGAGCCGGATGAGGATCAGGTCGATCTGGAGGATCTGGACGAGGCCGAACGTAAGAAGCGCAAAGAACGATCACGGATCGTCGAATTCGACCCCGACATCGGCGAAACGGTGGTGAAGCATCGCAGGAAGGCCAGCCGCGCGACTGACTGGGAGGAGCTGGACGAGTTCGAGGAGCTGTAGGCTCCGCCCGCGAGGCCATTCCAGGTGTCCGCCCCACGCCGTAAACACGTTCCTCAGCGCACTTGTGTGGGCTGTCGAGAGGTTCTCCCCAAGCGGGCGCTGGTCCGGATCGTGCGAACGCCAGATGGCGTTATGATTGACCCGTCGTCGAAGGCAGCGGGCCGCGGCGCTTATCTACACGATCGGCGCCAGTGCTGGAGCGTGGCACTGAAGGGTCCGCTTTCAAAGGCACTTCGGATCGAGCTATCCGAAGAGGAGCGCCACAACTTGACGCGATATATGGAACAGCTACCGGAATCATCCGATGGCTGATATGAGCTCGATCCTCTTATCGAGCTGATCCCTTGAGCGACTCGCTCGGTCGCAGAGGGAGGAGGTGCGACATGAGCGAGGTCAAAAGCAGCGTTGTAGAAATCCCCGATAGCCTGACGGTCCGCGATCTGGCGGAAATTATTCAAGTCAGCCCAATTGACGTAATCAAACAACTGATGGCCAATGGCGTGATGGCCAACATCAATCAGTCGATCGACTTCGACACCGCCGCGATTGTGATCGCCGAGTTCGGGTTTGAAGCCCAGCCGTCGACGCCGGTGGAAAGCAGTGCGGAGCAGGTAGCCGAACTGCCGCACTGGCGCAAACTGCTGGGGGATGAAGCCCCCGAGTCGCTGGAGCCGCGGGCGCCGGTGGTGACCATCCTGGGGCACGTGGATCACGGCAAGACCACTTTGTTGGATGCGATCCGACAAACCGAGGTTGCGGCCGGCGAAGCCGGGGGGATTACCCAGCACATCGGCGCCTATCAGGTCAGTCACAACGGGCGGGTCATCACCTTTCTCGATACCCCGGGGCATGCAGCCTTCACTGCCATGCGCGCACGCGGCGCACAAGGCGCCGACATTGCGGTGCTGGTGGTGGCCGCCGATGACGGTGTGATGCCGCAGACCCGCGAGGCATTGGCCCACGCTCGTGCCGCCCAGGTGCCGATCGTGGTCGCGCTGAACAAGGTCGATCGGCCCAACGCCAACCAAGACCGGGTCAAACAGGAGCTGGCCGACCTAGGGCTGGTGCCCGACGATTGGGACGGCGAGACGATGGTGGTGCCGGTCTCGGCCAAAGAGGGCACCGGGATTGATGATCTGCTGGAGGCGATCGTGCTGGTGGCCGATTCCAGCAATATCAGCGCCAATCCAGAGGGAAAGGTGCTGGGCACCGTAATTGAAGGCGAGCTGGACAAGGCCAGAGGGGTGGTCGCCACCCTGCTGGTGCAGAATGGAACGCTCGAAGTCGGTGAGGTGGTGGTTGCCGGGAGTGCGTTCGGCAAGGTCCGGGCGATGTTCGATCATCAGGGCAACCCGATCGAGCACGCCCAGCCTTCGACCCCGGTGGCGGTGCTGGGGCTGTCGGACGTCCCGAACGCCGGCGAGTTGTTTACGCTGGTCGAGTCGGAGCGGGAGGCGCGGGCGCTGATCAAGGCCCGCGAGGAGCGGGAGGTCGAGGCCCCCAGCGGCCCCAAGGCGATCTCGCTGGATCAGATCTTTGAAGCGGTGCGCGCCGGGCAGGCGCAGGAATTGAAGCTGGTGATCAAGGCCGACGCACAAGGTTCGCTTGAGCCGATTGTGACCTCGCTGGAAGACCTGACTGTCGGTGACATCAACGTCAATATCCTGCACGCCGCGACCGGAAACATCAGCGAGTACGACGTGATGCTGGCTGCGGCTTCCAGCGCGATCGTGATTGGGTTCAATGTGATCGCCGATCAGGCCGCCAAACGGGCGGCCGAAACCGAGAAAGTCGACCTGCGGCTGTACGATGTGATCTACCGTCTGACCGAAGACATCGAGAAGGCGCTCAAAGGCATGCTGGAGCCGGAGAAGCGGCTGGTGGAGATCGGGCGAGCGGAAGTGCTTCAGATTTTCGGCATTCCCAAGATCGGCAACATCGCAGGCTGCCGGGTGGTACAGGGCGAGATCCGCCGCAACTCCTTGATCCGGGTGGTGCGGGGTGAGCAGCAATTGCACGAAGGACCGATCTCCTCACTGCGGCACGAGAAAGACGACGTGCGCGACGTGCGTGAAGGGTTTGAATGCGGCATTGCGCTGAGGGGGTTTCAGGACTTCGAAGAAGGCGATCTGCTCGTAGCCTTCACCGAAGAGACCGTCGCAGTGGAGTAGATCCTGCCCAGCGAAGCACGTGCGCGCAGGCTCGCAGACCGGATCAACCAGGAACTGGCGGTCCTGCTTCAACGTAAGGCCGCTGATCCGGGGCTGGCGGGGCTGACGGTGACCGGCGTGGAAGTCGACCGCGAGTTTGCATTCGCCACGGTGTACGTCTTCGGGCCGGTCGACGAACGAGAAGCGCTGGCAGCGCTGGGCCGAGCGCGTGGCTACCTGCGCAGCCAGTTGGCCGCTAAGATCCCGATGCGCACATTTCCTCAATTGAGATTCCGTTGGGATGCGTCCTCGGAGCGCGGAGGGCGGATCGACGAGCTGCTGGACCAACTCAAGAGCGAGCGGGGCAGTGAGCAGCCCGATTGACCACGCCCGCGACCTATTGAGCTCAGCTCCCAGCATCGTGGTCATTGGCCACGAGCGCCCTGACGGCGACTCGGTCGGGTCGATGTTGGCACTCACGTTGGCTCTGCAAGCGCGTGGCCAGCAGGCGGTGGCGGTAGCTGGTGGGGGGATTCCCAGCCGTTTTGGCTTCCTACCGGGTGCGGCGGCGGCGCTCAAGCAACTTCCGGAATACGAAGCACTCCTGGTGACCGTCGATTCGGCAGAGGCAGATCGGTTGTCGGTCAAAGTGTCCGGGCAGGTGGCGTTGAACATCGACCACCATCCCACGAATTCGCAGTATGCACAGATCAATCTGGTGGTGCCCGGCGCGGCGGCCACGACCCAGGTTCTCTACGATCTATCCTCCGAACTCCAGCTCCCGCTCAACCCGGACGTGGCGTCGAATCTGCTGGTCGGCCTGATTACCGACACGATCGGATTTCGCACCCCCAGCGTGACGGGCGAGGTCTTTCGGGTGGCAGCGGCGCTAGTGGAACTCGGTGCCGACCTCAGCACGATCTACCGCCGGGCCCTGATCGATCGCAGCTTCACCGCGCTGCAATACTGGGGATCCGGCCTGGCCTCGCTCGAGCGAAAAGGCGAGCTGGCCTGGGCCAGCCTGCGGCTGGAAGACCGAAAACTGGTCGGTTACGCTGGCGAGGACGATGCCGATCTGATTGACCTGCTGAGCACCATTCGCGATGCCAACGTCACGCTGATCTTTGTGGAGCAAAGCGGTGGCCGGGTCAAGGTCAGCTGGCGGGCCCATTCCGGAGTGGACGTAGCGGAGATTGCCACCAGCTTTGGCGGCGGCGGCCACAAACTGGCTTCGGGCGCAATCGTGGAGGGCCAAATGGCAGAAGTCGTCGAGCGGGTGATCCGCGCCACTCAGCTGGCAATGGAGGCTGCGGCCGCATGAAGGACTACGGGCTGCTGCTGGTGGACAAGCCGATCGGACCGACCTCGCACAAAGTGGTCAGCATTGTGCGCAGCGGTACGCAGATCCGCAAGGTCGGCCACGCCGGCACGCTTGATCCGCGAGCCTCGGGGCTGTTGGTGCTCTGCCTGGGACCGGCTACCCGGCTCAGCGAGTTCCTATCTACCTCTGACAAGCAGTATCAGGCCCAGATCCGTTTTGGCCAGGCGACCCAAACCTTCGACGCGGAGGGCGAGTTCACCATCGAGGCCGGGCTGGTTCCTCCGCGGCAGGCGATCGAAACCGCACTCGAAGGCTTCCGAGGCGAGATTGAGCAGGTGCCGCCGCCCTACAGTGCCATCAAAGTCCACGGGCGCAAAGCCTACGAGATTGCCCGGGAGGGCAAGCAGGTTGATCTGGACCCGCGTCGGGTCACGATCCACCAGTTCGAGATTCTGGCCTACGATCCGCCGGAGATCACGGTGATGGTCGAGTGTTCTGCTGGAACCTACATCCGCTCGCTGGCCAATGACCTTGGCCTGGCGCTGGACACCGGCGCCCATCTCACCGGTCTTCGAAGGCTGCGCGCCGGTCCATTCAAGATCAGCGAAGCGGTCGCGCTGGCGGTGCTCGAAAGTGCAATGGCCGATGGTAGCTGGCGCAGCTACATGCGGCCAGCGGTCGAGGCGATTCCCGATCTGCCCATCGTGGAGCTTTTGCCGGAACAGGTCAAGCGGGTGCAGAACGGGCTGCGCATCGACCGCGATTCCCAGGCCGGAGACCTGGCCCGCGCGATCGACCCGGACGGTGAGCTGGTCGCCATCCTGGAATCGGTTGAAGACGGCCAGCTGTGGCATCCCCGCAAGGTCCTGCTGAGTTGAATGCAGCACTACCAGGATCTCGGTGAGCTAAGACTTCCGGCCAGTGTGCTCACCATCGGCTCCTTTGATGGCGTACATCTGGGCCACCGCGATTTGATCCGGCGATTCGTGAACAGCGCCGAGCGGCTTGAGCTGCCACCGGTGGTGCTGACCTTCTTCCCCCATCCTTCAGTCGTTCTGGGCAGGCGACCGCAGCCGCTCTACCTGAATACGCCCGAGGAGCGAGCCGGGTTGCTGGCTGAGCTGGGCGTCGAGCACGTAATCACCCAGACCTTTGACCTGGCGTTCTCGAAGCTGGAGGCGGCAGATTTCCTGGACCTGCTGGTTGGCCAACTCGGAATTCGCCAGCTGTGGGCCGGGCCAGACTTCGCGCTCGGACATCAGCGGCGCGGCGACCGTCCCTACCTCGAACGAGAAGGCAAACGGCGCGGCTTTGAGCTGTGCATCGTGGAGCCATTGGAGCTCGACGGCGAAGTAGTGAGCGCCACCGGGGTACGCCGAGCACTGCAGTCGGGAGACGTCCGACGTGCGGCACAATTCCTCGGCCGACCGTTTGCCCTGCATGGAAGCGTGGTTCGAGGTGCAGGGCGCGGGGCGCAGCTCGGGATTCCGACCGCCAACCTGTCGTTGTGGGAGGAGCGAGCCCACCCGGCCAGCGGGGTCTACGCTTGCTGGGCGGAAGCGGGGGGTGGGCGCTGGCCTGCCGTGACGAACATTGGCACCCGTCCGACCTTTGACGAGCAGTTAGAGCAGCCAGTGGTGGAGGCGCATCTGCTTGACTTCGAGCGGGACTTGTACGGAGAAACGGTCACGCTGCACTTCATCGAACGTTTGCGCGAAGAACGCCGCTTTGACGGGCCACAGGCGTTGCTACAGCAGATCGGGCGTGACATCCAGCAGGCACGTCGCGTGCTGGAAGCTGACTAGTCTTGCTCTACGGCGCCCGCCAGCTCTCGCCTGGCGGATAGGATGCGCTGCTCTGCAAGTTCGACGTACTCCGGCTCAATTTCATAGCCGATGTAATGCCGCCGGTTCTTGAGCGCTGAAACGCAGGTGGTGCCGGATCCGGCAAACGGGTCGAGTACTACGTCCCCCTCAAAACTATAGAGCTTGATCAGCCGATCTGGGAGCTCCTCCGGGAACGGGGCGGGGTGCCCAATCTGGCGCGCGGAGGCCGACGGAAAGTGCCAGATGCTCTTGGTCCACTCCAGGAACTCGTCGCGCTCGATCGTGCTTTGTCGACGAGGCCGTTTCTTGGAACCCTGCGAATCCCCATCAGCCTCGGCGCCGGGTCCCCGATCGCTGACCCGACTGAAGCTTTGCTTGGAAAACACCAGGATGTACTCGTGTACATCGCGCAATACAGGATTGCTGGCCGACATCCATGAACCCCAGGCGGTCGAGGCCGCCGCGCTGCCTCCTTTGTCCCAGATGATCTCGCCTCGCATATGGAAGCCGATCTCGAGTATGTCGCTGATCAAATAGGCATGCAGCGGGATGTACGGCTTGCGTCCCAGATTGGCGATGTTCAGGCAGGCGCGGCCGCCGGTCGCCAGGACCCGGTAGGTCTCCGACAGCACTCGTCGAAGCAGGTCCCGGTATTCATCCAAGGTGAGATCCTGGTCATAGTCTTTGCTCACGTTGTAGGGCGGAGAAGTGACCATCAAGTGCACACAATGGTCCGGCAGCTCGCTCATCTGCTCCGATGACCTGCAAAGAACCCGGTCCAAAAACTCCGCTGGAACTGGCGCCTCTACCACCTCTGGATCCTGATCCGGTAGTTGGTCGGTGTAGAGCCGGCTGTTGTAGAAGCGCGACGAATCGTGGCTGAACCGCCCTCCCGAACCAAAGCTGCTGGTCTCCGTACCGCGCTTCTTGCCCATGATCCCCGTTCGGCCTGCCGAGGTCTCGGTCTACTCCCGCGAGCCGCGGTTCGAGTAGCCCAGCCGCCGCAGCGCGGCCGGATCGTTACGCCAGCCAGGCAGCTCCTTGACTCGCAGCTCCAGGAAGACTTTGCGCCCGGACATCTGTTCGATCGACTTGCGGGCGCGGATGCCGATCTCGCGCAGCATCTGGCCACCTTTCCCGATCACGATAGCTTTCTGTGAAGTGCGCTCGACGAACAGCGTGGCTGCGATGTATGCTCCGCGCGGCGCCAAGCGCGGCCGCTCCGAGGGCGGCCGCTCCGAGGGCGGCCGCTCTCTGAGCCGGCCCCGCTCGCGGTACTCGTCGATCCGGACCGCAATACTGTACGGCAACTCCTCTCGCAGTAGGTCCATGGCGGCGGAGCGGATCAAGTCACCAGCAATGTCGCGCTCATAGCGGTCGGTGAGCTCTCCGGCCGGAAAATACTGCGGCCCGAGTGGCAGTCGGGTGATGATCGCCTCCAGCAGCTGATCGAGATTATCACCCCGGGTGGCCGACACGCCGAACAACTCGGCCTGCGGACACAAAGCCTGAAAGGCGTCCCAATGTGCCTTTAGATGCTCCGGGTCGACCAGATCAATCTTGTTGAGCGCTACCACGAGCGGGGTCGCCTCCGCCGATTCAGCCACCCGTGCGGCGACGGACCGGTCAGCATCGGTCGGTGGGAGGTGCAGGTCGAACAGCGCCAGGATCAGGTCGCAATCGGCGAGCGCATTTGCAGCCACCTCGTTCATGAATTCCCCCAAACGATGCTGGGGGTCGTGCAGGCCGGGTGTGTCCACAAAGATGATTTGCGCCCGATCGCTGGTGAGGATCGCCAACTGCTTTACCCGGGTGGTTTGTGGTTTGGCAGAGGCGGCCCACAGTTGCTCGCCAACCAGCGCAGTGAGCAGCGACGACTTTCCGACGTTCGGCCGCCCAGCCAGCGCCACGTAGCCGGAGCGGTAGTCTTCCTCCACCGTGCAATTGTCGAAGATGCCGCGCGGGCTGTCAAGCGATCGGCCGCCCTGGCTCGCACCGGCCGGCCGCCGAGAGAACGGCCAGGCCGGGGCCGGGCAGGCGGCCACCCTGCGACCCACCGGCCCGCCGGTCTTGGCCAGGCCACGGCGGCCGCTCGGCTGGCCACGCGGGCTATAATCTGTCACGCTGGACCTGACCCAACATGAGCATCTTTCGACGACGCAAGAGACCCAATCGATTCATTGAGCTGCTGATCAAGCAGGCAGAGCACACCTCTAGCGGCATCAGCCTGCTGGTGCAGTACGTCAAGAATCCGGATGAGTCGCTGGCGCGCAGGCTAACCGAGGTCGAGAAGGAGGCCGACGAAGTTCGGCGCATCCTGATCGACGAATTGAATCAGACCTTCATCACGCCGATCGATCGGGAGGACATTTTCGCACTCTCGCTGACGATCGATGACATCCTGGACTATGCCAACAGCACTGTGGAAGAGATGGAAATGCTCGAGATCAATCCGACCCAGTTCCTCGAGCGTTTGGTGTCGCTGCTCTCAGAGACGGCGATCGAAATCCACCGGGCCGTGATGAGGCTGGAAGACCATCCGAGCGTGGCCAACGAGCATGCGGTTCGGGCTAAAGCGCTCGAAAACCGGATGGAGACTGTGTACCGTGAGGCGATTTCGGAGCTGTTCCACCTGCCGCGTGACGTCGACCATATCGTGGATATGTTGAAGCTGCGGGAGGTGTATCGGCACCTGTCCAATGCCGCTGATCGTGGGGATGCCGCAGCCAACGTGATCGGGGACATCGTGGTGAAACGCATGTGAGCAATCCCTGGCGCGATGGCGCCGGCCGGCGTCACAGGGTTGTCCTATGCAAAAGCGGGGCGCTTGGCGCCCCGCTACTTTCTTGCACAGGTGTTCAGCCGCCAAACTAGCGGCTAGGCTTGGCCCCCAGCCGGTCCAGCTTCATCCCAATCTCTCGCCACTGGATCTTGGAGATCCCCAGTTTCTGACGCAGCTTGTCCTTGTCTGCACCGGACCGGTAGTCGGTGAGCGCCGAAGTCCAGCGGCACATGTTGAACGAGAGATGCTTATCAAGCTCGGCAGCAGCGCCGATGTCTTCCAGTAGATACTCCAATCGACGCGGGGAGTAGGGAAATAGGCGCTCCTCAGGGCTGTATTGCTTCAAATACTCCCGGTAGGCCGGAATCCAGTTGCGGTCCAACGGTAGCTTCCGCTCGCGATACCGCTTCTGCACATTGCCGTAGCGTATCCAGAGTATCGGGCCATCGGCCGCCTGCAGATCGACGTGATTCAGATGAATCGCCAGGCACTCGCCTTTCTTGATCCCGGTGTGGAGCAACAAGCCGACCAGCGCGTAGGGCCGTGCATCTGGCGGGTCCGCGCTGCGCATCTGCTCAGCCGCCTTGTACACCGCCAGGACTTCGTCAGAGGTCAGCACTTCCGGCAGCGGGCTCAGCACAGTCTGCTGGGGGACCGATTCGGCCGGGTCCTCAACCAGCACGCCACCCTGAGTTAGCCAGCGGAAGAAGGCTTTCAGTGAGGTGATCCGGCGTGAGTAGGTCTTGGGGCTGCACGGGACTCCGCGCCGGTTCAGCATCCATTCCAGGAAGTTCTTGAGATCGTGGGTGCCGATGGCGTTGACCGAGTGGCCGGCGCCCATGAAGCGCGCCAGCAGCCGCAAGTCACTAGTGAAGGCTTTCACCGTGTGGATCGAGCTACCCGATTCTTCCAGGCTCTCACCCCAAGCCTGGATCGCGGCGTTGAGGCTGGAATCTGGACGGACCGGTCCCTCCGCCAGCACCGCTTCGCGCGCCGTCTGTGAGAACAGCGGCAGATCGTCAGGCATTCTCAGCCACGAGTCTTTCGCATAGCCACGGCCGGCGATACTAGACTCGAGCGACGGAATTGTCAACAGGCAATGTGGGTGGGCGCGGCAGCCCTCGGAATGCGCCGTGGGCCAGGCGGTACCGGGACAGGCAGCCGGTTAGCAGTTCCGGCGTTGCCGTGACCAGCCTCCGGCCAGGGCCTCAGGGAGTCTGGCCGCGGGTTGGATCGAAGCAGGGCTGGTAGTCGGTGCCGACCACCAATCGGTAGGCAAACGGCGAACCGGGATCGGGCAGCTCCACCAGCCGATTGGCAGCCAGGCCGAAGGCGGTCAGGATCTGCTGGGCCTGTTCGGGTGTCCCGACCCGGTAGTCGACAACCTGAGTAGAGGTTCCGCTCGCAGTCGAAGCTGATCCAAGGTGGGCTTCAAATCCGGCGTAGGTGAGCCGCTCGGCCGCCAGCGCGCCCCAATCCTCGATACCGGAGGCGTTGAT
>CAZGCX010000037.1:2959-15677 GCA_964524585.1 uncultured Anaerolineaceae bacterium | reverse complement strand
CAGCCGGTCTCGCCTGCCGCGCGCGCACGGAGCGCATCGAAGGCTTCATTCGCCGCGTCGGACAGCATCAATCCCGCCGGGCGAACCCCCTCCAACGGGACCAGCGCAATGCGCTCGTCGTCCACCTTTGGACGCTCAATCACCGTCTGATAGAGGGGCAGCGAACTCTCTCCCGCATTGGAATCGGAGGGCGAGATTGGGAGCAGCGACCAGTACAGTTCGCTGATGTTTCCTGAGATCGTCCCCCCATTCGGGGGTGCGCTGCCCTCCAGGGCGTAGCTGACGATGTAATCGTCATACGGGGTCTGCATCACCGCTGAGATCGCACTGCCGCCGGCCGACCAGCTGGGGTGAACACCCTGGCCCACCCAAAGCGGCGCGTTCGAACCAACCAAAGCCATGCGTTGAATTCCTCGCACTCCATCAGTTTGAACTATGTAGGCCAATTCAGACCCATCTGGACTGAAGACTGGCTCGCCTTCCGCCAAATCGGCGGTTTGAGTCAGATTGCGAAATCGATCGTTGGGGTGATCGAGATCGGCCAAGAAGATGTCGGCAAGCCCGGCCCGGTCAGAGACGAAGGCGATACGCCGTCCGCCAGGATCCCATGCGGGCGAGAAGTCGGCGGCCGGGTCGTCGGTTAACTGAACCGGCGCCTGCGAGCCGTCAACCGGAAGTATCCAGATGTCAAAATCACCCTTGTAATACGCCTCAAACGCCAGCCATCGACCGTCAGGAGACCAGGTTGGACTGCCTTCATAGCCGGTAGTCGAGGTCAGACGCTGGATCGATTGGCTGACCAGATCCAAAAGGTACAGATCCCAATTGCCGTCCCGGTTTGAGGCGAACGCCAGCGTATCCCGCAGCGGGCTGACAGCGGGATCTCGGTCATCCCATGTACCGGAGGTCAATTGGTAGGGTTTCGATTCCCCGGGGACCTGGGCCCAAATGTGGCTGCGCCCGCCGTCGCGTGCGGCGACCACAAAAGCTTCAGCTTCAAACGGTTGGACCGGACGGGGAGCCAGAGTGGAGGCGGCCGGAGGTGCGATGGCAGGCTCCACTTGCGGTTGGCGGGTCGCATCCGAAGCAGCAGCTGAGGAAGCGCTTTGCGCGCCCAGACTGGACCAAGCTGCGATTCCAACCAGCACCAGGACCGACGTCCCGAGGACCGCCAGTCTCCGACGCGAATGGACCGCTCGGTGCGGGTTCGTTCCCTTAATGGGCTCTGTCACCGTTTCGCTTCCCTGCGGCTCCTTGTGGGGAGCGGCCAGATTATACACACGGATGCAAGGCGGGTGCCAGGCGGCGTGGAACGGCCGTACGTGCCCGACCGCGGTCCGGCCTGGATCGCCAATCGGCACGGTTTGCGCCGAACGCGTATCGGCCGCCCGATTCGGGCGGCCGATTGAATGCAACAGGAGGTTTGCATTTGAGCCGGTTTTGGCTTCCTACCAACTCGAGAAGTGTCTTCAGCCTACCAGCGGTCTGCAGCGACGGCTGCGGTCAGTTTGAACGTTGCCTGAAAGCTCTCCAGCGTTCCGCCCTGGGCACGGTGGGCTTCAACGAATGTATCTGGCGCCAGCAGGTGGGAGGCAAAGGTCTCCGCTGAGTCTTTGAGCTCCGACATCAGGAGGTCCGGCAAGCCCAGTTCCCGACCGTGCTTGCTGGTGATCATGGCGCTCAACGTCTCACGGGCCAGGGCATGACGCCGTTCATTGTCTGGCAGGTCTACCCGGACGAATATGCTGCCTCGTTGCCCGGGCGGCCGAGCGAAGGTGGCGTCCCAAAGGTTCGAATACATGTCTACCACGCCGAAATCATCCAGGTAGACCTGTGGAGGGTGGTTCAGGATCTCCTCCACCGGAACGGGTGGTGCAGTCGCTCCGCTGAAGTCGAGCAGAGCCTTGGCCACGTTCCGAAGGAACCAGCGGCGCTCTTCGCGCGTGATCTGGATCATGCAACCTGCTCTTGATCAGACTCTGCGGCGGTGGGGAACAGTCCTTCGGTGGGCGACGGGAGTTCGATGCGAGGCGCCGTGACTTCGGCGGCCTTCACGAAGCGGTAGGAGAGCACCGCGAACTCTGCCCACGAGTCAGATTCAATTCCCTCCAGCTGGGTGCGGAGATCGGGCGTGAATTCGAGCTCCTGCAGCACCTCGCCAATGCGGCCGGCACGAAAGGCTTGCACTACTGTGGGATCGATGATCGATCGGGCTACGAGCTGGTTGAGCGCTTGCATGGACATGGTCTTGCCTCCTGTTTGGGTCTTGTCTTGCTGACCACTGATCGTTTCATTCATTTTCGATGATTCCTTTTCGTTCACTTCTTGTACGCGAAACTAGGCAGCCGAAACCGTTAGCTTCGCTGCCTTTTTGTCCTTCTGACTAACTGCGAATGCTAGTTAGGTGTCTTGCTTACGCCGGCCCGACGCCGCCGTCTGGCTTTCGACCTGCCATTTTGGGCAACCTTCCTTTTCTTGGTTCCACTCTGTGGTGAATCTACACCATCGCACTTAGCGCATTCTTAACCCACCAAAACTGATCTAGATTAGTGTACTAGTACTCGAGTAGGGGGTCAACAGCCGTGGGGCCATGCACCGGGAAGTGCCGATCGCCCACGCGCGCCTCGTCCGGCTGGCTCAGCTGATTAGGCGGTCGTACAACTCTCTTGTTGGGTCTGGAGGGTCCAGTCCCAGGTCGTTGGAAAGCAATTGCACATAGCTCTGGTAGTGGGAAACCAGCTCTGCCCGCCGGCCCAGCCGCCCCAATGCTTCGAGGTAGTTGTAGTTCGTGTCGTCCCGGTAGGGATCGATCCGCAGCGCTTCACGCAGCGCCGAGATCGCTTGCAGCGGCTGGTCGTTGACGATGGCCTCATAGGCGTAGCTGGTCAAGACATCCAGGAAGCGCAACTCCAACTCGTGGCGCCGGTTTTCCACCCATTCCGAATCGTAACCAGGCAAGAAGGATCCGGCGTATGAGTTCTTGGCTTCGGTCAACGCGAACATCAGCCGCGGATCGCCGGGCGGCAATCCATCGACTGCCGAGGCTGCCCGCTCGAACCGGTGCACATCGTACTCAATCGGAGATTCAGGCTGGAGGCTGTAGGTGGATCCATCCAGCGAAACCATCTCCTTGCCAAGTTCTCCACGGATCTCGGAGATCGCGGTGTGCAGGCTGGCCTTCTTGCGGCCGGCCGGCAGCTCAGGCCAGAACGCTTCGGCCAAATGATCGGTTGTGGACCTACCCCGGTCTAACAAGTAGAACAGGACCTCGCGCGAGCGAGGCTTCAATTTGGTTATGTCCGCCCCGCCGGCGATCACCTGACTCGCGCCCAGGGCTCGCATCCGCAGCTGCGGCCTGCCGGCGGCCGCGGCCTGGCTGGGAGACCTGAACTGACTGGCAAAGGCGCGCATCGATTGCAGGCGGTTCACGATTACGGTCATTGCTGGCGCGCCACCAAGTTGCTGCCGCATAAACTCGAGCGCGCCAGCATCTGACAGGAGTTCACCCGCGATGTATTGCTCGGTTTGATGTGCTCCAGCCAGCCCCACTGCCAGTTGCAACTGCTGCCGGGCCTGGTCGAGATCGCCGACCGCCAGGGAGGCACGCCCCAAGAAAAACTGCGCCTGTGTACGCTCTCGAGAGTCTCCCAAGGGCCCCCCATCCTGAAGCACCGATCTCAACACCTTGGTCGCCTTTTCTGGGGAGGCGTGAATCTCCAATGCCGCGAGTTGAATCCGCAACTCTGACGACGGCTGCTGCCCCTGCTCGAAGAGCAGCGCGTGCTTAATCCATTCGCGCGCAGGCTCAATCCCGCCATTCCGACGGTGCAGCACGCTGGTCTGGATACATGCGTATTGAATCCAGTTGGAGACATCCAAATCGGTGAACAGGCGGATTGCCTCCTCGTAGAGCTCCGCTGCCTGGAGGACCAGACCGAGGTCGTTGAAGGTGTCTGCCTGGCGGATCAGGTTGATCCCTTCGCGGAGCGGGCTGGCTGCTTGTCTCGCGAACTTAAGGCCGTCTCGGGCAAGCTCGAGGGCAAGGTGATAATCACCGGCCTCGTGAGCACTGAGGGCCGAGTTGCCGTGCGCCACTGCCAGGGTCAGTGGTGCCCCAATCGACCGCGCCAACGAAAGCACTCTGCTGCGGGTGCGCCTCTCTTCTGGGCCACTGCCTAGCGCGTACTGGGCGTATGCCAGGTCAATCAACGTAGCAAGTAGGTTGTACGGATCCTGGGCCGCTTCAAGACCACTGGCCGCCTCCCTCAACAGCGCTTCCGCACGCTCATAATTTGCCCCTTGCCCCATGAGATTCAACGCTTCGAGTCTACGTGCAATACTCAGCAATCGAGTGTTGGCGCGCTTCCTGTAGATGTCTTCGACATGCTTGATGGCTCGGCCAACGTCGGCTGTACGGCCTTGTCGATATCGGACGAACCCTACGGCGAGCTCAAAACGAACCCTCAAATCCTTGCTGGACTTGGGGGATATCTGCCCCTTGGCTTCTTCTAGCAGGGCATCGGCCTGGTCAATCTGGCCTCGATCGCTCGCACTGCTGGCAAGTCGGATTAGGATGTTCGGTACTTTGGCTTTGTGAGGGCGGAGTCTCTCCGCCCATGCTTCGAGAGTCTGGAGTCGCCCTTGGGTGAACAAAGCGTAAGAGCTTGCCTCGGCCAGGCTAGCCGCTCGCGCGATCGACCCGGCATCGATGAGCAGATCAACCGCAAGCTCCGGTGCATCCTGCGCAACGTAGTGATCGGCAGCTTTGCGCCGAATCGAGGCCAGGCGTTTGGGGTTTGCACTTTCCAGTGATTGCAGCAGAAAGTCGCGAAACAGCGGGTGAAACTCGTACGACTTGGGCGACCCGCTGGTGGCGGTTACGAATAGGCCTGCCCGCTCCAGCCGACCCAGGTACTTGCGGCTGTCCTGGCGGTCAAGCACCTCATCGCAGGTCGCGGCGGTCATCACCGGAATCACGGAAGCGTCCAGCGCGAAGCGACGAAGGTCGTCTGGTTGGCGATTCAGCACCACCGATGCCAGGTACTCGTAGACCATCGGCCGGCCGCCGCCGATCAGCGTTCCAGAGCTCAGATTTGCCACTCGGCCAGACATCACGATTCCGGTTACCCAGCCGCGGCTCTCTTCAAGCAGACGGTCGATGTCAGGGTCGGCGAGCTCCTGGGCCTGTTGAAGCTTGGTCAGCTCGACCAGCTCGTCTCTGGTCAGCGCCAGGTCATGGGGGCCGAGGCCGGCCAGACTGCGCTCGGCCATCAAGCGGGCAAGGACCGAGGTTTCGAGCACCTCCCTGCCGGCCGCGATCACCGTAGCTTGTTCTGGCAACTCGAGCAGCAGGCGGTCCAATAATGCCAGTACCGGCTTTGACTGATTGATGTGGTGCACATCGTCTAGCGCTATAACAAATGTCTCACCGATCTGCTCATCGATCGCGGCTGCGAAAGCGACCGCCAGCGCCTCCGGCGAGGAACCAGAAAGGGTTCCAAGATCAGGCTCCCCTTTCAACCGGCGAAAACGCAACTGCAAAGAGGCCGCCAAGACGTTGGCGAAGCGCATCACGTCCCAGTCCGCCTCAGTCAGGCGCACCCAGCATACGGTCAGGTCAGTGTGGTGCTGGAAATCGGCAAGCAGGGTGGTCTTGCCGTAACCCGCTGGGGCGCCAATCGCCACCAGCTTGCGTGGGATGTTGGCATGGATGACGTCGACCAGACGTTCGCGATGCAGGTCGGTGCGAGGGTCGAAGGCAGGCGGAGTGATCGCGTGCCGAATCAGCGGGTCGCGGCTGGCCACCTAACCCCCGTCCGACGCCGAAGCGGCGAACGAAAACTCCGCTTCACGCAGGTCGACTTGACCTACATCTGGGTAGACCATCATTGCCAGCAGACGCAGGTGCTGGTCGCCGGGCTCATGACGCAGGTGCATCGTCAAGGACATCTCGACCTCGGTGGCTTCGATGATGCTGCTGGATGCCAACTTCACCCCCTGCAAATCGGTGACTTCAAGGTCAATCGACGGCCTAACGAGAAACGGTGTCACTGATAGGCTGACCGCAATCCTGCGTCGATCGGGGAGCGGTTCGACCGTCAGCCTCTGAAAGGACATCTTCTCCGGAGGCACCGGTGCCTGCCCCGGATCTACGAATTCGATATCCATAGTCTGTGTCGAGCCTGTACTGCATTATATATAGCGCGATTTCGCCGACTGTACAGCGTGCGGTAGGACCTTTCTCCCATCCGCGGATCATAGGCTTTGTGTGGCTATGCGCAAAGCCTCAGAAAATACCGCAAGACCGGCTAGGTCGAGGCGGAACCGGCACCCAGACCCTCCATGCTACCCTATTCGGCTCAGCTCTCCCTCACGGGTAGAATAGCTCGCGGAGAATTTTAATGGACAGAATCGAAACCCAGTTGGTGCACGCCGGCCAGTCGGCCGATCCCTCAACCGGCGCCGTGATGACGCCGGTTTACCTGACCGCCACCTACCAACAAGAGGCGGTTGGCGTCCACAGGGGATACGAATACTCGCGAACCGGAAACCCAACCCGCAAAGCGCTCGAAGACTGCCTGGCGCAGATTGAGGGCGGCAAATTCGGCTTCGCCTTTGCCTCCGGCATGGCCGCGATCGACGCCGCGCTGCGCTTGTTATCACCCGGCGATCATGTGCTGGCGATCGGCGATCTCTACGGCGGGACCTTTCGGCTGTTCGAGCGAGTTTATGAACCTATGGGCCTGAGCTTTAGCTACGCTGGCGCAGATCAGGTGGATGGCTTCGTTGCCAACTTGCGACCGGAGACCAAGCTGGTGTGGCTGGAGTCACCCACGAACCCCTACTTGCACTTGTGCGACCTGGCGGCGTTGGCCGAGGCCGTGAAGGCCACCCATCCTCAAGCACTAATCGGGGTGGACAACACCTTTGCCACCCCCTACCTGCAGCGACCATTGGAACTCGGCGTCGATCTGGTGCAGCACTCGACCACCAAGTACCTGAGTGGCCACTCGGACGTGATTGGTGGCGCGATCGTCACTCGCGATGCTGGCCTGGCTGAACGGCTGGCTTTCTTGCAAAATGCGACCGGGGCGGTGCCAGGCCCGCTGGATTGTTTCCTGACCTTGCGCGGGATCAAGACCCTGGCGGTCCGCATGGATCGCCACGCGGCCAGCGCGCTGGAAGTGGCGCGCTTCCTCTCCGATCACAACGCGGTAGATCAGGTCTTCTACCCGGGCTTGGAATCGCATCCGCAATTCGAATTGGCACAGCGTCAGATGCGAAATCCGGGTGGCATGCTGTCGGTGACGATGAAGGGCGGCCGCGCAGCCGCGGTCCGGTTCGCCGAATCGACACAGATTTTCGCTCTTGCGGAGTCGCTAGGCGGGGTCGAGTCTTTGATCGAGGTTCCGGCAGCGATGACGCACGCCTCCGCTGCCGGCTCGCCGCTGGAGGTCCAAGAGAATCTGGTCAGGTTGTCGGTCGGGCTTGAGGCGGTCGAGGACTTGCTTGCCGATTTGAATCAGGCGCTTGTCAGCTAGTCACTCGTCGAACAGAAAGGTTGACTCGGCGTAGTATCGGACGCGTTGTTGTTCCATCCGGCGCCGAATCCACTCCGCCAACGCCTTCTTCTTGCTGTCCAGCGAGGATCGGTCAGCCAGCATCGCAATCGGGAAATTGAGCCGCAAGGCGCGGGGTGAAACCAAGAAACGGGTCAGACCGCTGGGGAACAGTGCGCCTTTGGTCACCACCTCAACCACATCATCTACGCTGAAGTGCCGGTAGACCACCAAACAGGTCAGGTCGGGGTAAACAGCTGTTAGACCCTGCAAGTCCGACTCGCTGGTCCGTTCCGAACGGTACAGCCCGCTGCCGAGTTCAACGATCTGCCCCAGCAGTTCGACCTGAGCTTCGATTGTCCGATCCTGGGCATCGACCCGCAGGGTGCTCCCATCCGGTGCTGCCAGATAGGCCAGTCCATCGCCTTCGGCGAGCGGACCGGCTGCCTGCGCCAGATCCATCTCGCTGATCGAGACCTCTCCCAACCCACGAATCGCCTGCAACAGCGTGGCCAGCTCCCCGCCGATCAAGGCGTGATTCCAACTGCGAACTTCCACGCCACTGCGGGCGACCTGGACCAGCATGTGGGGGAATCCCATCTCCTGAAATGCAGTCGTCCGATTCGCTCCGTCCAGCACCAGGTACCGTTCGGGATCCTGGCTCAGCGGCAGCACGACAGGCGGGTTCTTCAAGAAACCCTCGTTTCGCAACGAGCGGATCAGCCGGTGGGATCGGCTCTGGTCGATCAACTCATGCGGCTGTAGATCCGCCGATCGGACAATGCGCAGCTCGGGGACTTCCGGAATCTGATTCACGCAGCCTCTTGTGAAGCAAGGTATTCGAGGGCGTCGATCACGGTCAGAATGCCGGTGGGCTTTCGGTCGCCATCGGTCAAGACGAGTACCTTGGAAGTCACCAGCTCAGGCAGAACCTCATCCAGCGGTTGGTCTGGCGTGGTGGTCGCGATCAGTCGATTGACCATCCCGGAAATCGTCTGCGCCCGATCGTGATCCGACGAGAGCATACGGTCGAGCAAATCGACTTCCGAGACCACTCCGATGAGCGATCCATCTTTGCCAACTACCGGAAGCTGCGAGATGGCGTGCTGTCGCATTCTGGCTATGACCTCCACCAGTGGATCCTCCGGAGAGGCAGTGATCAGCGCTGGCAGCCCCCTGGCCTTGGCCACTTCACGCACTGTGGCTCGCCGGCCCGGCTCCAAGAAACCGTGCTCCCGCATCCAGTCGTCATTGAATACTTTCGAGAGGTAGCGGGAGCCCGAATCGGGGAAAAGCACCACCATCATCCGGTCCGGTCCCAGGCCCTCGGCAGCTCGCACCGCTCCGGCCATGGCAGCGCCTGATGACCCGCCGCAGAAGATGCCTTCCTCTCGCACCAGCCTGCGGGTCCAGGCGAACGACTCGTCGTCATCGACCTGAACGACCTCGTCGATCAATGAGAGATCGAGAGTGGTCGGAATGAAGTCCTCTCCAATGCCTTCCACCTTGTAGGTCGTGGCCTCCAGTCCGTCCGCCTGCCCGCCCGCCTTCCACGCCTCGTAGAGAAGCGAGCCCATCGGATCGACACCGATGATCCGGACCGGATGATCTCGTTCGCGCATGTAGCGCGCCACGCCAGTGATCGTGCCGCCGGTGCCCATGCCGACAACCACATCGGTCACCTTCCCGCCAGTCTGATGCCAGATCTCTGGGGCGGTGGTCAGGTAGTGGCTCTCAGGATTGGCCGGATTGTGATATTGATCAGCCAGCACCGCATTCGGGGTTTCACGGGCCAATCGCTCGGCCACCGAGTAGTACGAACGCGGATCTTCGGGAGCTACGGCAGTCGGCGCGATGACGACCCGTGCCCCGTAGGCACGAAGCAGCTGGATCTTCTCCTGGCTCATTTTGTCCGGCATCACGAACACCGCCCGGTAACCCTTGATGGCGCAGGCGATTGCCAGCGCAATCCCGGTGTTTCCGGAGGTGGCTTCCACGACGGTGCCGCCCGGCTTGAGCTTCCCGCTTTTCTCGTAGGCTTCCAGCACCCGCATGGCGATTCGGTCCTTCACCGAGCCGCCAGGATTGAAGAATTCCAGCTTGGCATAGATCAGGCAATTGACGCCCTCCGCCACGCGGTTCAGCCGAACGAGCGGCGTGTTGCCAATTGTGCCGATAATGTTGTCGAAGATAGACGGGGATAACTCGGCCATGAGTAGGCGCGTTCAAGCCTATCATACTCGGCTCAAACCGGACAAGAAGCTTTCTGCGTTACAATCCCGACTTGCCATCGGTTTTGCAGCCCCGCAAGACGACTCGATATCAAGGAGAACTCGTGGTCGATCTCGAAAAGGCCCTGAAATACGCCCAAGATCACCAGCAGCAGGCGGTCGAAGACCTGGAAGAGCTGCTGCGCATCCCTTCGGTCTCAACCCTTGACGAACACCTGCCCGACATGCAACAGGCAGCCAAGTGGCTGACAGACCGCCTGAACAAGCTCGGCTTCCAGTCCATCCAGGTGATGAAGACCGGTGGACATCCGGTGGTGTACGGCGAACTGATGCAGGCCGGCGCGGGTGCCCCGACGATGTTGGTGTATGGTCACTACGACGTTCAGCCTGCCGACCCGCTCGATCTGTGGACCAGCGGTCCGTTCGACCCGCAGGTCAGGGGCGATGACCTGTTCGCCAGGGGAGCTTCCGACATGAAGGGCCAGGTGGTCGCTCACCTTGAGGCGGTTGAGGCGCTGGTTTCAAACGGTGAGCTGCCGATCAACGTCAAATACATGCTGGAGGGCGAGGAGGAAATCGGTTCGCCCAACCTTGGGCCGTTCATCGAGCAGCACCCCGATCTCTTAGCCGGAGACTTCTGCCTGAACCTCGATTCAGGCATCTTGGGTCCGGATACGCCCTCGATCACCTATGCACTGCGCGGATTGGCCTATTTCGAGCTGCGGCTCCAGGGCCCGAAGGGGGATCTCCACTCTGGAATCTTTGGCGGCGCGGTGGTGAATCCGGCCAACGCGTTGGCAGGCTTGATCGCGGGGATGCACGATGCGGATCACAGGGTGACCTTGCCCGGTTTCTATGACGACGTCAGACCGCTCTCGGACCAGGAGCGAAAGGATCTGGGAGACTTGCCTCAGAGCGAAGAGTGGTGGAGCAGGCAGTCGGGGGCGGAGGTGCTGAATGGTGAGCGAGGGTACAGCTCCACCGAACGGGCCACTGCGCGACCGACGCTGGACGTCAATGGACTATTGAGTGGTTTCACCGGCCAAGGCTCGAAGACCGTCCTACCGGCACGGGCGATGGCGAAGATCTCGTGTCGATTGGTTGCGGACCAGGATCCGGTGAAGATCCAGGAGTCGCTGCGAAGCTACCTTCAGGACCACCTCCCCGCTGGGGTGACCTGGGAGCTTGAAACCTTTGCTGAAGCCACTCCGGCGATCATCGAGCGCGACTCGGTTGAGGTGCAGACCGCAAGCAAGGCGCTCGAGCAGGTGTGGGGAGTTCCGACCCGCTTCAAGCGCGAAGGCGGCACCGTGCCGGTAGTGGCCATGATCGAGCGGGCATTGAGTATGAAGACCCTGATGCTGGGCTTTGGTCTGCCGGACGATAATCTGCACGCCCCGAATGAAAAGCTTCATCTTCCAAACTTCCACCGCGGAATCCAGACCCTGATTCGCTTCATGTACGACCTCGCGGCCTAAGCATGGCCGCTGGCCGCCGGTCGCTGCCGAATTACGGTGGCCAGGCTGTAATCGAGGGGGTATTGATGCGCGGCTCCCACGCCTACGCCATCGCGGTGCGCGCTCCCGACGGTTCCATCAAGGTTGAATCCGACGAACTTGGGCCGCTGTATCGCAGCCGACTGGTGCGGCTGCCCCTGCTGCGCGGGTTGCTGATCCTGTGGGACGCACTCTCGCTTGGCATCCGGGCATTGACCTTCTCTGCCAATATCCAGGCCGAGGAGGAAGGCGAGAGAATCGAAGGTGCCTCGCTCACGCTTACGCTGCTCGGTTCGCTCGCAATCGGAATCGTGGCCTTCATCCTGCTTCCAGCCGGCGCCGCTCATTTGGTGCAGATGCTTTCCGGCATCAGCACATTCGCCTCAAGCCTGGTCGAAGGTCTCGTCCGCCTGCTGTTGCTGGTAGGTTATGTTTGGAGCATTGGGCGAGTGCCAGAGATCGAGCGGGTGTTTGGCTACCATGCAGCAGAGCACATGACGATCCACGCGTACGAAGACGGGTCGGATTTGACAGTGAGCGACGTTCTGCGCTACCCGCGGGCTCACCCGCGCTGTGGCACCGCGTTCCTGCTGACGGTTGTGGTGTTTTCGATTGTGATCTTCAGCTTGTTGGGTCCGATGCCTCTGGCTACCCGGCTGGGAGTCCGGCTGCTGCTGGTGCCGGTCCTGGCGGCGCTGGCGTATGAATACTTGCGCTTGACCGCGCGCTTCTCACATCTGAGGTTGATGCGTCCGTTGGTTTGGCCAAACTTGGCGCTGCAACAGCTCACGACCCGGCCGCCAAGTCCAGATATGATCGAAGTCGCAGTGGCATCCTTTGACCGCATGCGGCGAGGCGAAGGGATCGCTGAGCCGGCTAGCGAACGGCAAGCCTCAAATGCTCCGGGCCGGTACTAGTGACGCACCCAGGCCTGCTCGGGCTGCAACGCCTTGTGGCCGGACGGCAAGATCGCCCGGTATACCAATTCGGGTGCAAGCCGGCCTGCGGAGGTCTGCAGCAGGCGCTCCAGCGGGATGCCAAACAGCCGCTCGTTCTCCTTCAGCATCGGTTCGATCAGGTCCCAGTGTTGACGCTCGAACCGGACGAACTTGCCCCCGTTGAGCTGATCCTCGCCAAGAATCCGATCCGGATCCCGTACGAAGATCGCCCCGCCGGAGGCCAGCGAGAACAGGTTGCCGCCAGGATAGGGCGAATCAAGGTCGGCCAGCTCGCTGTCGGCTCCGAATCGAAGCCCGTTCAGCACGACAAACCCACCTCCGGCTAGCGGATCGCCGGCCATGAAGGACTCGGCCAGGTAATCCAGGCAGGTACCATTGATCACGACCCGGGGTTTGCCGACCGCGTTGATCAGCGGCCTCCCAGCCGCATTGCCAAGCACAAAGGCCTCGCCGCCCTTGGCGCCGTACATGAA
>CAZGCX010000037.1:0-2949 GCA_964524585.1 uncultured Anaerolineaceae bacterium | reverse complement strand
GTCTGCCCGACGTCACCGTGCACGACCAGCCGTCCCGATTTCATGATTTGCGCCAGTTGATCCTGGCCGTTTCCGTGGACGACGACTTCCGCTCCGTCGATGCCGGAGGCCAGGTAGTCGCCGCTTGAACCGAAGACTTCGATCCGCACACCGTCCGTTTGGACGCCCAAGCCGTTTGCGACGAAGCGCTGGCCGCTCGCCCCGATCACCACGATGCGCCGGTAGCCCAGGCGGGCCGCCGACTGCAGCTCCAAGGCGAGCGACCCCGGTCCCTGGGCGCCAAATCCCTTGGCGCGGATCACCAGCGCTTGACCGGGGTGTTGCGGTTCAGTGAGTGGTTGGTCAGCCTGATGGAGTCGGAATGCCTGTTCGGGCGAACGATCGATGGAATCTGCCCAACCAACGATCGCTGCATCGACGAACGCCAGCACCGAACTTCGCCGGAGGACGCCAGTCGGGTATCGACGATCGAGCAGCTTCGAGAACAGCTCGAGCTGCGCCGCATGATTGAGCGAGCCGGCGAGCGCGCCGGCAAGGTACTGCCTCAGGTCATCGTAGGTCCACCGCCGAATCTGCGGAAGGACCGCTTCGAACATCTGCTCCACGCTAGGCTGCGAGGCGGAATGCTCGTTGAGTTGCGAGGGATCCGGGACGGATCGCTCGCTGGAGTTCCGCTCCGAAACCGAAACGTGTTCTGCCGGCATTGGAATCTCGATCGGCCCGCGGTAGGCCGGCGCCGACTCCTCGACTTCGATCACCCGGCCAAACTTGTCCTGGCAGATCAGGCGTACACCATCCGCCTCGCCTCGCTCGACGGTGAACAGGAAGGCCCCGCCGTCGGTGTGGCTACCGCCGCGCGCATTCCAGATTCGATCTGCGCGAGTCGCAAACCGGGAATCTGCTTGCGATAGGCTGAGCATCGCAGCATCGATGGCCTGCTTCTCAGAAGCCGCAAACCCGACTGAGGCTTCCGGCCCGACCTGAAGCGCAAATACCTGTGGCCGCAACATGCTGGTGTCTGTGATCCCCAGCAACCGCGTGCTGCGCGGCCCGGCACCTGCCTGCAACGACTGGGCGAGCAGGAAGAACCAGGGTCCGTCAGGTGAGCCGTGCATGTGGGCCGCCTGCAGCTTGCGATAGATCCGGCGCTTGTCCTCCGGCAGCAGGGAAAAGTCACGCTCGGTGGTCGGCGCCAACGCCTCGATCACGTACTCAATCGGATACCCAAAGGTGCGATGCAGCAGATCGAATACCAGCACCGAAACCTCGGTATCGGTGAGGAATTGCGGGCGTATGTTGTGCTGCGCCAGATAGCTGCACACCGAGGCGTAGTTGGCGAAATCGCCGTTGTGCACCAGCGCCTCATTCAGGCCGACGAACGGATGCGCTCCGCCCGGGTGCCAGACCGTCCCCTTGGTCGGATAGCGATGATGTCCGATCCAGACGTGCGACCGCATGCCGTCAAGCCCGTAGACCCGGAAGACGTCGTCGCCGTAGCCGACCAGCTTCACAACCAGCAAGTCCTTGCCGTGCGACAGCACGAACGCTCGCTTCTCACCCAGCGAGGCATAGTAGCTGCGGTTGAGGCCGAAACTGAACTGGTAGACGAACTCGTCGCTCAGCGCGGGCGGATCCAGGTCAGCGAGTTGATTCGTCTCGGCGAACGTATCCAGCGCGGTGGACTTGACGGTGACAAAGTAGGTTACGACCAGAGGCGGCCGGGGTTCGATCTCTCGCAGGATCGGCAGTCGGTGGCTGTGATGGATGTCGAACGAGTCAGAGATCAGCTGCTCGACCTCAGCTTGAACCGAGGCCTCCAGGTAGGCCACCGCCAGCAACGTACAGTCGCGCAGCACCTGAGCGCTGACGCCAAAATCGCTCGGATCCAGCCCGGCCAAAGCGGCACCGCCACCCTTGCCGTTGCCGCGATTGCGCATCTGGATGAGCGACTGCAGCAGGTGCCGCCCCTCAATTGGAACGCTGGAGGCGATTCCGATCACCCCGCATCCGCCTTCGGCCTCGGCTTTTCGAACCTCCAGCGGGGGCGGTGGGCTGGGCCAGAGTGTGGCCCGCGAATGGATCAGTCGCTCGATCGACCTGGCGTCCACCTCAGTTACCCGCCCTCTGATAGCGAAGCAGGTCGGTGCGGCCTCGCAGCTCAGACACTGAGCGGAGTCCGAGTTTGGCCAGTATGCCGCGCAGCTCGCGCTGCATCGCGGCGTACAGGTTGCTAATGCGCTCGGCCCCCCAGTCCGGGTCGATCAACAGTGACAGCTCCGGGTCGGTCGTGGTCAATCCGAACGGACAGCCGCGGCCCCGCTCGCAGTTCTTGCAGCGGGTGCAGCCGATCGCCACCAATTCGGCGGTGCCCAGCACCGCGCCGTCCGCCCCCAGCGCGATGGCCTTGGCGATGTCATCCGCGGTGCGGATACCCCCGCTGGCCATGACCACCAGTTCATCCCGCACCCCCTCTTCGGTCAGGTATTGGTGGACCTTTGGAATGGCGAACTCCACCGGCATGGCGATGTTCTTCTTGGCAATCTCCGGAGCGGCCCCCGTGCCCCCGTAAGAGCCGTCGATTTGCAGAATGTGTGCGCCGGCGTAATAGCTGCCGACCGCCACCATATCGATATCGGTTGGGGTCGATACCTTCACCGCCACCAGCGCTTGCGGGTTAACGGTTTTGATCCAGTCCAGGTGCTTCCGGTGATCCTCGACTGAATAGACGCTGTGGAACGGGAACGGCGAGAACAGGCTCACCCACGGCGGCGACTCACGCATGCGCGCCACCGCCATGGTCGTTTTGTCGCCGAGTAGATGGCCACCCAGTCCAGGCTTGGCACCCTGGGCATATTTGAATTCAACGATTCGGGCGCGCTGAATAGTCTCCTCGCGTACCCCAAAAAGCCCGGTCGCGATCTGGGTAATCACATGCCGCTGGTATTTCGC
>CAZGCX010000036.1:5733-15747 GCA_964524585.1 uncultured Anaerolineaceae bacterium | reverse complement strand
CTGGTCCTGCGGGTATACTAGCAACCGCCTCATGCAAGCCGTTCAGACCGCAAGACGCAGATGGCCAATCCTGCTGGCTGCCGCCATCACCATGGCATGTGTCACCTTGCTCGCAATCGGCGTCAACGATCTGGATCTCAAGCCAGGTCAGCCGCTGGTGGTCGGGGGGCTACCGGCCGATTCTGCGGCGGGTCTGTTCGCCCAGATCCGCGCCCCGGCAGCGCTGATGAGCCTGCTTGCCAGCGTGCTGCGGGTAGGGGTTTTGTTATTGCTCCCCTTTGCTGTGGTGCACTTCTTGCGCTCCGCTGAGGCCCGAAAAAGAGTGCTGGCGCAGCTGGCATACCTAATCGTCTTCGCGCTTGCCATCCTCTCGCTCTCCGGTTCGTTCAAGCCACCGTCCGTTCGCCAACCTCTGCCGCCTTCGGCAGACGTCGGCTTATCCGGCGACGGGCTCGGCAGCCTGGAAATCGCTCCGGAACCTCCGCGCTGGCTGGTCAGCGCATTTAGCCTGCTGACGGCATCTGCAATTGCCTTCGCGGGTTACCAACTGATCCAGCGAAGCCGCAAGCCGGCAAGCTCCGCCCTTCTTGCACAGGAGGCTCAGCTGGCGCTGAGCGAAATCGAGGCCGGCGCAGAATTGGAGAACGTGATCCTGCGCGCATACTACCAGCTATGCCTTGTGACTCGAAAGCGCCGGGGGCTCCGTCGAGCTGCTTACCAGACCGCTCGTGAGTATAGAGATGACCTGCAGCACAGCGGAATACCCCCCGAGTCGCTCGACAAGCTGACCAGGCTGTTCGAAAAGGCGCGCTATGGGTCACAGCCGCTCGACAAACAGGACGAGCTCGCGGCGATCAACGCCTTGCGCGCCATTTTGCGGTCCCTGGGAGAGCTGTGACCGGACGTAGACGGGCGGCGATGGCCGTGTTGGCCTTGGCGCTGGCCCTCCTCGTTAGACCGCTCTTTGCCAACCAACTCTCGAAACCGATTGGGGTCCTATATGCAACGGCATCCGTCTACCTTGAGAGCCTGCCGCAGATCTATTTGTGGGCCATCTTGGTTGGGGCCTTCATCCTGCTTGCATTGCGTCAATTTCCGCTATCGGTCCGCGCCGCAACCGAGCGCAGACCGACCAGAGCCGACCGGCGCGGTCGTGTCGGCGCTTGGGTCAGTATGCTGGCAGATCGGAAGCGCGGCTCGTATTTCGAGTGGCGGGTCGCCAGCCGGCTGGCCGAACTCGAGGATTGGGAAGACGCCGGAGGGGCGACAGACCCCCAGCACCGTGCCTACCTGCAGCTTGGCCGCGACCGACGCACGATCGCGGTGGATCCCTACTTTTCTCAATTGAACTTCGAGCTTGAAGCGTTGGTAGCCTATCTTGAAGATGCGCTCGACCGTCGCTGACATCGACCAAGTACTTGAACTGTCCGATCGGGTAATCGGCCAGGTTCAAACTGCCGTCGTTGGCAAACAAGACCTGCTCAAGCAGATCCTGGCCGGGTTCCTGGCCGGTGGGCACCTGCTGATCGAGGACTTTCCCGGGCTCGGAAAGACTTTGATGGCGAAGAGTTTCTCGCAGGCCCTCGGACTCGAATTCAAGCGCATTCAGTTCACACCTGACCTGCTGCCTGCAGACATCACCGGCAGCTATCTACTTAGCCCAGACTCTGGTGCCTTTGAACTTCGACGCGGCCCGATCTTCACCAACGTGCTGCTGGCGGATGAGATCAACCGCGCCTCACCCAAGACCCAATCTGCGCTGCTGGAAGCCATGCAGGAGTTTCAGGTGACGCTGGAAGGCGAAACGCTTCCGCTGCCCCGGCCGTTTGCAGTGATCGCAACTCAGAATCCAATCGAATACGAAGGGACCTTCCCTTTGCCGGAGGCCCAGCTCGACCGGTTCATGATGCGGTTGGAGGTCGGCTATCCGTCCAGTGAACAGGAGCAGCAGATCTTGACTGACCGCCGTCAGCGCCGATCGGACCAGGTGCAAATCGATCAGGTCGCTGAACCGGCCACCCTGGCCGAGGCCAGACTGCTGGTCGAACAGGTGCATGTTGACCCGGATGTTGAGCGCTACATCGTCGAGATCGTCAATTACACGCGCTCTGATCGCCGGGTTGCCGTCGGTGCCAGTCCGCGCGGCTCACTGGCCTTGATGAAGGCCGGCCGCGCTTGGGCGGCCATTCACGGCCGTGACTACGTGTTGCCGGACGATATCAAGTTACTGGCCAAGCAAACCCTGGTCCACCGACTGCTGCTCCAGCCGGAACACTGGATGAAGCGCAACGCAGCCGACGATGTGATCGAGTCGGCCTTAGCCACGGTACCGGTTCCGGTTCTCGACGGAGTGTGAGCCGGGTCGGGACCGTCGCGGTGCTCGTTTGGGCGTTGCTGATCCTCGGACTGGCAACGCTTAACGGAACGATCCTTGCCTACTCGCTTCCGCTAATCGCCTACCTGGCGACCGCGGCCCTGCTGCGACCTTCCCGCAAGTCCGTGGCAGGGGAAGCCCGATTGGAAAAGCCATCGTTGGCGGAAGGCGAGACGGTCCGGGTGCGCGGCTGGCTTTCGGTGACCGGAGACCCGCTTGAGCTCCTGGAGTTTGCCGACCTCCATCCGTCGGCGCTGAAGCGAAGTTCCGGAATCGAAGCCGGTCTCTCCCGGTTGACTCCCAGCCAGCCGCTCACGTTCGATTATCAAATGCGAGCGAGCCGCGGTCTGCATCACTTCCCCGGGATTCATTGCACGGCCACCGATCCATTCAACCTATTCCGGGAGGAATGGGTGCTGCCGGCGGAACGCACGCTGCTGGTTCGGCCCTCCTACAACGCGCTGAGGAGGATGACTGTCAGCCCACTCCGTACCGGCGTGATCGCCGGAGCGTATCCCTCCCGGTCGGGTGGGCCGGGGGTCGAGTTCTTCGGGCTGCGCCAGTATTCGGCCGGCGATCCCATGCGCTGGGTGAACTGGAAGGCAAGCGCCCGAAGCGGCCGCCAGCTCTTCGTCAACTTGTTTGAACAGGAACGGGTCATCGACCTTGGGCTGATCGTCGACGCCCGGGTTCGGAGCAACGCCGTATTTGGCGGAGGCTCTGTTTACCCTTATTCGGTGGCTGCGGCGGCTTCGCTGGCCGATCTCTTCCTCTCGCAGGGCAATCGGGTGGGGCTGTTGATCTATGGGAGCCACCTGGATTGGACGGTGCCAGCCTACGGACGACTGCAGCGCGAGCGGATCATGAGCGCGCTGGCCAAGACCACCGAGGGCGAAAGCCGGGTCTTCGAACAGATTCAGCACCTACCGACCCAGTTGTTCCCAACCAAGACTCAACTGATCCTGCTCAGTCCGTTGTTATCAGACGATCTGAGCTACCTGATTCGACTTCGCGCCCGCCGCTATCCGCTGCTGGTTATCTCGCCCGACCGGGATCGATTCGAAGTTGCCAAACTCCAATTCGCTCCTGACTTGCCGTTGGCGCAGCGCCTGGCGAATCTCGAGCAGCAATTGATCACTCGCAGCCTGGCCAACGCCGGAGTGTATCGCCTGCTGTGGGACCTCGAGCTGCCGTTCGAGCAATTCATTGAGCAGCATCTCAGCCGGCCTCCGGCTTGGATGCGGTCGATCGGAGCTCGATGAGCAGGATTTGGGTTCAGCTCAGCGCAGCCGCGTCGGTTTCGACATTGGCGGTTGGTGTATGGCTTAACGGTGAGGTTGCCTGGTTGGCCGCCGTGCTGCTGTCGGCCGCATTACTGGTGCTTGGGGCTTGGCGTGGGCGGCGCTGGACGATGACCGCCTGGTTTGGGCTGCAGGTCACCGTGGCCGCCGCAGTCCGTCAGCCAGCGACGCTGCTGCTGTCGGCCCTGGTGCTGGCGCTGGTTTCTTGGGATCTCGAGGATTTTGGCAACCGGCTGCGGCAGGCACCGAGTGTCATCGATCAATCCGGATTGGTGCGCCGGCACCTGCGGGTGCTTGCGCTGAGCATTGCGGTGGGTGGGGCACTGTCGGGAGCGGCGCTTCTCGGCCAGCTTCGACTATCCTTTGCCGCCGCCGGCGGCCTCGGGCTGCTGACCTTGATCGGCCTGAACCGGCTGATCCGTCTGCGGCAGACACCGGCCAACACGTGAGGCGGCCCGTGACGGCTGGGGCCTAGATCAGGCAGTCGGGAATTCGTAAAGCCAGAGCTTATTGACGCTCAGTGGCCGGTCGGTGAGCATACGCCATACTCGATCGGCCTCTAGGTCAAAGAAAATCCCGGCGTTGAGCGGCGACAGCTCGTAGGACTCCATGCGGGACCGGCCGCGCAGCGCCATCTTCATCTCTGAGGGAAGTGGACCGGTTTTCGATTGCCGGTCGGGCCCACGCAGCAACTTCCGCACCCGGGCTGGCTTTTCCGGTGAGAACATCAGGTAGCTGCCATTGGAGGATGCCACGACCACCGCGTCGGGCTGCTCGAGGATTTTGGCGATCGCACGCAGCTCCCAGGCCGTGCCGGTGGCTTTGCGTGCCGCGTTGTGCAGCCATGCCAGCGGATCGATGATCTCGACCTCGCGGGAGGCCTTCTCGCGTTTGATCTCGAGATCGCCCAGAGCCCAATTTCGCAGGTCATCGCGCAGTTGAGCGATCGCCTTGCGCTGGCGCTCGTTGCCGATCGCAATCAGCAAACCCACCACGATCACCGCCGCCAGCACCGACACCGCAAGCGCGACTTCCAGCATTTACTCCTCCAACACCTTCCGGATTTGCGCCAGGTCCCCTCGCAGGCCCCTGATAGCAGACGGCCTGGGATCCAGGATCTTGGCGAACCCGATCATACCCACCAATCCAAGCCAGGCAAGGGCCGGCCACAGCCACACCCTGAAGGTCAGTGGGGCAACCAGTGAGGCGGGCTGGAGGCTGGCCTGCTCCGTGCTCGCTTCGTCATTGCGGATGTTGCCGACCGCCCCTGGTCCCGCTGGCCCGCCATCCCTGCCAATCTCGATCACTGCTTCTGGCGGCTCGTCCGCTGCCGGCACGACCACGTACCCTGAATCGCTTCCCTGGTTGCCAGCCAGATCCCAGGCAGTGACGACCGCTCGATACTGCCCGGGAACCGCCTGGCTTCCGTCGGGCATCACCCCATTCCACACGATCGTATCGGGGATCTCGGCGACATCAAAATCGGTGATCGCGATCCCGTCGCCGATCTCGAACGCTGCGCCCGCCAATCCGATGCCGGCCTCCTCGATTTTCAAGGACGCCGATTCTGTGACCAACCACGAATCAGGAATATCAACCAGGGGGCCTGTATTGTCTATGCGCAATACAACTCGGGCGGTCGATTCCAGATGCCCCGCATGATCGCGTGCCCGAGCCAAGACCGGGTAATCTCCACTGGGCAGCCCGCTGGTGTCCCAGCTGGTGCTCCAGTCCATGCCGCGCAGCTCCAACCCTTCCCAACTCGCGCCATCGTCGAAAGAGATCTCGACGCTCTGCAGGCCGGAAGCAAAGTCGATGCTGGTCCCCTCCAGCTCGACTACGCCAGAGACCCAGGTCTCAGAGTCGTTGGGCGGCGTGGTGAAAACCGATTCGGGCGGGTGTGCGTCTACCTTGAAGCTCGGGCCAGAGGTTGTGGCCTCATTCCCCGCCTCGTCGCTGGCCCGCACCCTCAGCGAATGCGTGCCGTCTGCCGAGATGACCAGCGGAGCGTTCTGCCAGCCGCCTCCGTCCATGCTCACCTGCACGCTCGCCACGCCCGAAAGCGCGTCGGAGGCGGAGGCGGTGACGGTAACTGCCGACACATACCAACCGTCCTGTCCAAGCGTCCCTGACAACTCGGCATCGACGCTGGGCGGCGTGCCATCAATCTTGATTTCACCCGACTGGGTAGCTTGATTGCCGGCCTTGTCGACCACCCGGCCGTCAATGCTGTGCACCCCGTCGCCGGAAACCGTGGCCGAACTCGTCCAGGCACCGCCATCGACTGAAACCTCTGCAGCCGCAACGCCAGAAGTCGCGTCTGCACCAGATATCGATATCGAGTAGCTTCCACCTCGGTTCCAGCCCGAGCCGCCCGGCACGCTCAGCGAGATCGTGGGGGGCGCCGAGTCCAGCTTCCAATTGGCGGATGCCTTCTCACTGGTGTCCCCCAACGAAGACACGGCCCAGAACTCGATCGTAAACGAGCCCTGGCCCCCGTCCGACCAGCTGCACGAGATGCTGCTGCTGTCGGCCGGGTCGCACAAGACACCGCCCGGATTTCCCTCGACACTTTCAATGACCTCGCCCCCTACCGGTTCATTGGCGTTCAATTCGAGCGAGGCGCCCCCACGGCACCAGCCGCTGTTACCCGGTGATCCGCAACTGAAACTTCCACCGACGGTGGCGGGTTCCAAAACTACGGTCTGCTCTGTGTAGCCTTTGTTGCACCCGCAATTGTCGGCGATCCAGCCGCAGACGTTTTGCTGTGCGTCCGTGCTCGGGTGCGAGCCTCCTTTGTCAGGGCAGGCTTGCCCCCCGTCGCCGTGAGTCGCAAAGTAGCAGGTAGCAGCGCCCTTCTTGCAGTACCACTGGTCGGCATCGGGGTCACGTTTGGTGACAGTGGTGGTCCGATTCGGTCCAGTGAATCCAGCCCAGGCCACAACCGCGATCAACAGACTGGCGGCAAGGCCGAGCACTAGACCGCTCGAGAGATTTCGAGGTAGGATGAGCTTCACAGGCTAGGGTGTTGCACCGGTAGTGCCAGAGTACTACACAGCTTATGGCGACAGTGCAACCTGACCCCGGTACTACTAACCTAATCTTAGCCTAAGAGTTACGATTGTCCGTTAGAGTGGAAACAATCGAGGTTCGCCCGATCCGGCTGATCGGCGCAGCCTGCGCCGTGGCGATTCTGGCTGCTTGCCAGACCGAGCTCCCCAAAGCAGACGACAACCTGGCTCTCGACCAAGCCGCCGAATTGGCGGCTGCGATCCCGACCGCTCTCCCAATTGCAACGTTTGCCGCCAGGGTGCCAACGCTTCCTGCGGATCCCGTGCAGCCGCCACCTGCGGTAGCGACCGCTGAGCCGCAAGCAGACGAACCTGCTTCACTTCTCCGCCTGGAACTGGGAGACCAGCTGCGACTGGTCGCCGATATCCCAATCCCGCGCACTGACTTCGGAGTCCGCCTAGCCTTCTCCCCGCAAGGGGATATGCTGCTCCACTCCGGAGGCGGACTGATCATCCAGCGCTACGATTTGCTTCACCAGCTCCCCGCAACGGACTTGACTGGGTTTGAGTTGATGTCCCCACTGACGATCTCAATTTCGCCGGACGGAAGCGCGATTGCCGCCGACGACGAATCGCACGTGCTGGTCTGGGACAACCAGACCGGGGAATTGCTAAACGTGCTGCCCCTGCCACCGATCTCGGCTCTGGCAAGCGCCGGCTTCCTTCAAGATCAGCTTTACTACACAGTCGATTACAACGGCAACGTCTTGGTTTGGGATCCACATAACTGGGGGCAGATCACCCAGTTCAGCTATCCGGGCAGGATCGAGGCCGCCGCGGCTTTTCCCAACGGTGAAGGGATCGCGCTACAAGATCGGGAGCACAACCGGATCACAGTGTTCGACCTGAGGGGCAACCAGTTGCAGACCATTGAGTTTCAGGGAGAGGCGGGGCGTCTACTCTCGGTCTCCCCAACCGGGGATCGATTCCTGCTCTACCTAGACTACGGGCTACCCACCGAAGGCGTTGCAATCATATCGGCTGAGACTGGCGAAGTTCAATTGCGTCTCGAACTGCTAAACTTCCGACGATTCGCCGTCTCCTCCGACTGGAATCTATTGGCGGCGGTCGGGGTATCTAACGAGCTCCGCATGTTCTCCCTGCCCGACGGTCGACTGCTGCTCAGCCAGCCGCTGAACGTGAGCCGTGCAATATCGCTTTCGATGTCGCCAGACGACGAGTACCTCGGCCTGTATGCCATCAAGGAGCCCGGCCAAGGCGGCGCGATCCAGGTTTGGGCCGCCGAGCCCGGCAGCTAGACTCCCGCTTCTTGCAACCGAACTGAACCGTCCGGCGGCGCCGGAACATCGTCCGTCCCGGATTGGTCAGCCTGCCTCTCCACTGCTAGACTAGCGCCTCACAATGCCAGCCCAGGCAGCGACCGCCGTTGCGCATCCCAACATCGCCTTTGTCAAGTACTGGGGCAACCGAGACCAGTCGCTCCGGCTGCCTGCCAATGGGTCGATATCGCTGACGCTGGGAGGGCTGCAGACCGTGACCGAGGTCCGTTTCGAGGCCGGCTTGCAGCGGGATCGGGTCAGCGTGAATGACCTGGAGGTTGACCCAGCCCGGGTCGGCAAGCTGCTCGACCAGGTCCGGCATATGGCGCATATCGAGCATCGGGCGCAGGTGGTCAGCCACTCGGACTTCCCGGCCGCTGCCGGCCTGGCCTCTTCAGCGGCGGCTTTTGCGGCGCTCAGCCTGGCAGCCACGCAAGCCGCCGGCCTGACGCTCACGCCCACGCAGCTCTCGGCCCTGGCGCGCCGCGGCTCAGGTTCCGCCGCCCGCTCGGTCTTCGGCGGCTACGTCGAGTTGGCGTCCGGTTCCACCGATGCCGAGTGCGTGGCCGAGCAGCTCGCCGGCCCCGAGCACTGGGAACTGATCGATCTGATCGTCATTGTCAGCGCGCAAGCCAAGCCAATCGGCTCTTCTGCCGGGCACGCCCTGGCCGACACGAGCCCAATACAAGCCGCTCGGGTCGAGGACGCCCCTCGGCGGCTGGAAGCCTGCCGGCAAGCGATCCAACGACGGGACTTTGAAGCCTTGGCCGCCGTCGCCGAACTCGATAGCGATCTCATGCATGCCGTGATGATGACCTCACAGCCGTCAATACATTATTGGCTGCCCGTGACGGTGGAGCTGATGGCAACCGTCAGGCAACTGCGTCTTGAGGGCACCGAGGTCTTCTACTCGATAGACGCCGGGCCCAACGTACACTGCATCTGCTTGCCGCAATCCGAGGAGGCGGTGCTGAGCCGCTTGGAGCAGCTTCCTGGGGTCAGCCAGATCCGACGGGCCGTCCCTGGACCGGGGACCAGGCTGGGAACAGGGTAGCGCTAACCCCCATGTGGGCCGGGTGATATAATCGCCCGGCTTGCCTGAGGAAGGCACGCAAGATGTCTGACTTTGTCCTCTTTGCCGCAGTTCTGGGCGCACTGATCATCGGACACGAGTTTGGGCACTTCACAGTCGCCAAATTGCTCGGTGTTCGAGTCGATGAGTTCGGAATCGGCTTCCCCCCTAAACTCACCACCCTGTTCACCGCGGGAGGCACGCGTTTTACCCTGAATCTGATCCCGCTGGGCGGTTTCGTGCGCCCGGCCGGCGAAGACGATCCTACGGTGGAAGGTGGACTGGCAGGTTCCAGCAAGCGTGTCCGCGCCGCAGTGCTGGTAGCCGGGCCATTGGCCAACATTGTCCTGGCGGTCGTGGCATTCACCGCCGCCTTCCGCTTTGCCGCACCGGATCCGGAACGGGTCATGATTACCGGCGTCGAGAGCGGCTCGCCGGCTGCCGAGGCCGGCGTCCAGACCAACGACATCATCGTAGCGGTCGAAGACCTGCGGATCGCCAGCTTCCAGCAGCTGCAGGAGGCGATCAACCAGCGGCTCGATCAACCGGTCAGCGTGGTGCTGTCCCGCGACAGTCAGCTGGTCACTGCAGTGCTGATCCCGCGCGTGGCGCCGCCCGAAGGCGAGGGACCGATCGGCGTGACCCTGGGGAACCCCACTCGAACCGTCGGATGGTTGGAAGCTGCCGGACTGGGCCTCCAATCGACCGCATTTCAGTTCAGTGAAATGGTGCATTTGCCTGCCCGACTGCTCAGAGGCGAGTTGGCGCCCGAAGAAGCTCGCATCAGCGGGCTGAAGGGAATGTACGACATGATGGTATGGGCGGGCCAGATCGACCGCTCTTCCCAACGCCCCTTCCTGACCCTTAACCTGATCGGCGATTTCAGCCTGCCGGCCGGACGCTACGGCTTCGGCCC
>CAZGCX010000036.1:0-5723 GCA_964524585.1 uncultured Anaerolineaceae bacterium | reverse complement strand
CGAACCTACTTCCGATTCCCGCCCTGGACGGTGGCCGCCTGATGTTTGTGGCCATCGAGACCATCGTACGAAGGCGAATTCCTCCGCAGCACGAGGGATTGGCTCACACCGTCGGATTCATGGTCCTCCTGGCGCTGATCATTTACGTGAACCTGCAGGACTTCGTCAACCCGATCGTCCTTCCACGCTAGACGACCCCCTTCCAATGGAACAATCATTCCTCGAGTTGCTTGAAAGCCTGGGGAAGGAAGACCAGCCAATCGATCGAACTCGTCTGGCAGAGCTGTCCGACCTCGATCGAGAGCATCTCAATCAATTCGGCACCACCTGGCGAGATTTGAATCCTGCGGCCCGCTTGTCCGTGTTGCAGGCGCTTGGGTTGCTGGCCGACACACAAATCGAGCTCACCTTCGAGGCGATCAATCGCATGGCGCTGACCGATGCCGACTCGCTGGTCCGGGTGCAGGCGATCGAGAACCTATGGGAGTCGGAGGATCCGGCTCTGGTGAATCCGCTACTGAGTGCGCTGGAGGACGGCGAGTCACCGCAGGTACGTAGCGCGGCGGCCAAGGCGTTGGGGACCTTCGTTCTCCTGGGAGAAACACACGACTTGCCAGCCGAAGTGACGGAAGCGATCAAACAAGGGCTGCTCCGGGCCAATCGTGACGAATCAAGCGAGGCGGTGAAGGACCGCAGTCTGGAATCGTTGGGTTACTCGTCACAACTCGAAGTGCCGGAACTGATCGAGTCCGCCTTTGGCTCAAGTTCCGAGACCCGACTGGAGGCGGCCCTCCGCGCCATGTCCCGCTCGGCGAATTCTCGCTGGGCCGAACATGTCCAGAGCCAGCTGAGTCATGCCAATCCTGCGGTCCGTCAGGCTGCCGCCCAAGCGGTGGGCGAGATTGAGGCCCGCGGAGCCGCTTCCGAGTTGGTTGAGCTCATTGAAGATGTCGATGACCGGGTGCGTCAGGCAGCGATCTGGTCGCTCGGTCAGCTTGGCGGAAAACTAGCGGAGGAGACGCTGGACCGCTTGCTCGAATCAGCGGAGGACGAGGCGGAGAGCACGCTCATTCAAGACGCAATAGACAATATGGATTTCGTCGAGAGCACGCGCGCACTGTTGCGCCAGGAGTTGGACCAATTGGAAGGCTCGGCCGATTGACCGAGCTTGCCGGTCTATTTGCCGAACACATCCTCCCCATTCTGCTGGTAGCCAGCCTGGGATTCATTCTCCAGCGGCTGCTGGGGCTCGACCCCCGGCCAGTCTCACAGATAGCTTTCTACATTCTGGCGCCTGCGCTGGTCTTCGATTTGCTGACCCGCTCCAACATCGGCGGTCCCCAAGTTATCGGCATGATGGCACTGTCGGTGGCCGTGATCTGCGCCACTGCGGCACTGAGCGTGCTGGTTGCCAAAATGCTGAAGCTTGATCCCAAGCTGTCAGCCGCCTTCTTGCTTTCTGCCACCTTCATGAATTCCGGCAACTATGGGCTGTCGCTCAACCAGTTTGCCTTTGGCGATCCCGGTCTGGCGTGGGCCAGCCTGTTCTTCGTTGCCAGCGCGATGATGACCAATTCGCTTGGGGTCTACGTTGCTTCGCAAGGCAAGCAAGGCAGCCTGGCTGCGCTGCGGGGCCTGGCTAAGGTGCCAGCGGTTTACGCCATCGTGCTGGCGCTACTGATGAAGAACTGGGGGTTGAGCCTCCCGCTCCCGCTGGCTCGGCCGGTCGAGCTGCTCGGCGGTGCGGCGGTACCGGTCATGCTGCTCATCCTCGGAATGCAAATCGGATCCGCCGGTCTCTCGGCACACCGTGGACTGCTGGGTGTTTCCAGCGGGATCAAGCTGCTGCTTGCGCCAGCCCTCGCGGCTGCCCTGGCTCCAGGACTGCTGGCGGCCGATCTTGCTCGACAAGTTGGGATCCTGGAGGCAGCCATGCCGACCGCGGTCATGAGCATCATCATCGCGATCGAGTTCGACGTGGAACCGGCCTTCGTAACAGGGGCGGTATTGGTCTCAACCCTGGTCAGTCCGATCACGCTGACCGCGCTGCTCGCAGTCTTCCGCTAAGACTCAGAACGCCCGCGCCCCGATGGCGGCCACGGTTATCTCGTCCCAGGTCAGCGCCTCGAATCCCGAGCTGGCCGACAGCGTGAACCCGAACGCCGCGCCGATGGCGTGGCTCTCCCGAATTCGGGAGAGGAACGCCACGTATTGTGAGGCCTTGGTGCGGCGGTCGGTCGAGGGCGAAGGATTTCCGAATTCGGTGATGAACAACAGCTTTTCCGGGAACCGCAAGCGATACTCTTCGTACAGCCTTCCTTCCCGCAAGCGGTCCATACCGGCAACCTCGGTCCAATAGCAGTTCACGCCGAGCCAGTCCGACTGCATCGCGGCCGCCTGGCCGCCCTCCAGGAAATCAAGATTCAGCTGTCGGTGTCCGGCCACTGCCTCGCCCGGCGACAGGCCCGGAAAACCCAGCCGGGCCTCGGGAAACCGTTGTTTTAGTCGCTCATACAGCTCGCCATACCATGCTGCAAACTCCGCTCCATTCGCCCAGGAGCGTCCCCAGCCCTCACTCTCCAGGTTGGCATTGGGCACCAGTTCGAAGAAGTGCACTCCGGCTCGATAGAGGTTCGAAAACTGTGGCTCGACTTGTTCCAAGAATTCCGCAGTGCTCAGCGGCTCGCCGGACAGCTGCGCTGAAACCTTGGCCATCAACAGCATGCCGGGGTCGATCTCTCGCAGGCGCTCAACCGTCTCGGCCGGTTCGCCGAGCTCGAGCGCCACACATTCCAGCTTGGCCTGCCGAATCAACTCGATGTCATGCGGCTTGATCGGCGCTCCGATTCTGGCATGGGCGCCGACCAGGCACTTGGCGGGTGGCCAGAGCGAAAGCGCTTTGCGACCCACGCTCTCCGGGAAGATCAGATAACTCGTCGGGTCGATGACGTCCACCGGGTAATTCGTCTCGCCACGCTCGGTGGCGAAGTCACGTTTCAGGGTGAAGTGCAGGTGCGAAAGCACCGCGGCTCCGGTGGTGTCTGCGGTTCCGATCACTTGCCCCGCCTCGACCCGATCGCCCTCAGCAACCAGCGCCTTCGCCAGGTGTCCATAAACGCTGCGGTAGCCGTCCCGGTGACGGATCCGCACGTGAATGCCGTAGGCATGAGCCGTCGGATCGAGTTCGACTCGATACACTTCGCCCTCGGCGCCGGCAAAGATCTTGGTATTGGGGAGCGCGCGCAGATCGACTCCCTCATGCCCCGGCATGCCAAAGCGCTGATAGATGCGAGGGTTTGCGCCGAACTTCTGGGTAATCACTGGATACTCGGTGGGCCATAGCAGCGAGAACGGCCGCTGGCGTTGGCCAAACCGGTCGGCAGACTCGATGCGAGCAGCCAGTTGAAGTTTGAACTCCTCCGGTTTGGCCGCCGGAATTGGATCGAGCCGAATCTCTGGATGATGGTCGGCGAACCACTGCTCCACCTGAGTCAGTCGGGCGAATCCCTCCGCCAGACTCGGAAAGCTCACGACCTGCCGAGGCGCCATAAAGCTGGCCGCCGCTTCCGGATCGGGAGTCAGCCGGATGTCAAACTCGAGCACGTACTCCCGGCTGGCCTGCACCCACTCCCAATAACTCACCTGCGGTAGCAGGAGGATATGGAACACGGACTGATTATACAGATGCGGTCACAAAGAAAAAACGCCCGCCGGCTGGCGGGCGCTCAGGAGCTGCGCGGTGCGGTGCGCTACTGCTGTTGCAGGTCCTCGAAGTGAGCACCGTCTTCACTGTAGCAGGCCACCGCACTGTATACCCCCGAGTCAAGCTGCACCATGAAGCGCAGTTCGCCGCCGTTGTAGACCCAGGCATAGTCGTGCACCATATCGCTCTTGGGATCGAACAGGCCTTGCTGCTCGAGATCTTGCAGAAACAACACTACGTTGACCCCCGGATCCGTCACTCGATACAGTTCTGCACAAGTGCTGGTCTGTTGATCGGTCTGGATCCGGCGAGCCATCCACACCGCTCCAACTACAAAGCCGACGATTGTGAGGTTCCAAAACAACAGGCTGGCTGCCTCGCCGAGGGGGAAATCCTGCCACCAGTTCTGAAGTCTGGACTTCATCTCACTCTACGCCTTGTCCTTCGGATTCATCCTATCATTTAAGGCTTCGGGCGCAGCTTACAGGGCACTTACACTTGATCGAAGGCCACCCCCAAGGATTTGATTGACACATAACGACCCTTCCCAATGATCAAATGGTCGAGCACTTCAATGTCGAGCAGCTTGCCGGCTTCGATCAGCGCCTTGGTGACCGCCACATCCTCCGGGCTTGGCGACGGATCCCCACTGGGATGATTGTGCGCTACGATGATCGAAGCTGAGTTCGCCCGCACCGCGTCCCGAAACACTTCGGCGATGCGTATCAGTGAACTGTTCAGCGATCCCTGATACACCTCGACAATCCGCTGCAGTCGGTTCCGGGTATCGAGCAGCAGCACCCGCAGGTGTTCCTTTTCCAGAGCTCCCATCTCATACATCAGCAGCTCTGCGGCCTGCGCCGGCGCCTGAATGGTCGGCCGCTCTTCCGGTGCGGCAGCCGCCAGCCTGCGGCCCAACTCGATTGCGGCCTGGAGCTGTGCCGCCTTGGCTGGCCCCACGCCGCGAGTGCCGACCAATTCGGCATAATCCGCGGCGTGCACCCCGCTCAATCCTTCGAACTTGGTGAGCAATTCCTGTGCCAGCTGGACGGCATTCAACCCGGCAACCCCGGTTCGAAGCAGTACCGCCAAGAGTTCGGCATTTGACAGGGCCTGAGCGCCAAGCGTGCGAAGCCGCTCCCTCGGTCGATCGCCGTGTCCCAGGTCGGTAATGCGGTGTTGTGCGTAGGTCATCTGAATCCCCCGAACGAAGTTGTGGTTTGCCGCGTGCTGCCCGGTCAGGTCGCCGCATGTGAATGCCTGGCCCGAACGATGCGCTGTCGGGCCGCGCCGTCGGCGGCCCGGGCCCAGATTCTGCAACGCACTGTATAATCACGCCGACCTGAGGCCCGAATTGCTGGATCTGAGCTCGCTGGCAACCGTTTTTCAATATTTGACCGCCCTGCTGGGAGCATTTCTGGTTGCCCTGTGGCTCAGTTTGATCTTCTGGACCTACCGGGATATCCGGGCCCGGACTGACGACCAGCTGATTCAGGCCCTGGCCGCAGTACTGACAGCAGTTATGGGGCCATTGGGCCTGTTGATTTACCTCGTGATGCGGCCAGTTCAGACCATCGATGATGCCTATCAGCACACGCTGGAAGAAGAGGCCCTGTTGGCCGAGATCGAACAGCAAATGCTGTGCCCGGGCTGCAGCGGAAGAACCGAGCCGGACTGGCTGATTTGCGCCAATTGCCACACGCACCTGCGCAAGAACTGCGGTTCCTGTGGCCGCTTGATGGAGCTGTCCTGGCAGGTCTGCCCGTACTGCGGAACGCCTGCTCCTGGAGTGCGTGCCGAGAGTCAGATCGAGCGGCTCGATTCAGGCCTGAGCTAGAGCCGCCCGACGCCCACATCGGTTGGCGTTGCAGGGGCCGACGCGAGGAAGCTGAGGCGCTAGCGGAAGCGCTCTGGCATCCCCCCAACAGCATCCCAGCCGGCGTACTTGGCACTCGAACCAAGCTCGCGCTCGATCCGCACCAGCTGATTGTATTTCGCCACCCGGTCTGAACGAGCCGGA
>CAZGCX010000035.1:7800-16113 GCA_964524585.1 uncultured Anaerolineaceae bacterium | reverse complement strand
TTCGCTCAGCCCCATGCCCTCTCCGGCACGAGCAGGGACTTCGCTTCGCTCAGCCCCATGCCCTCTCCGACACGAGCAGGGACTTCGCTTCGCTCAGCCCCATGCCCTCTCCGACACGAGCAGGGACTTCGCTTCGCTCAGCCCCATGCCCTCTCCGGCACGAGCAGGGACTTCGCTTCGCTCAGCCGGCGATGCCTCCTTCAGTCAGCCGTCTCAAATCACTGAGCGCCGCTTCGAGCTCCTCGGGCGACACTGTCCGGTCTTCATCGCGATGATGCAGCTCCCCGGCGGCTGCGCGTGCGACTGCCACCTTGCCGACGGTGGTGCCCTCGGCCAGCGCTTGCTTGACCAGCTTCGCTCCCTGCTCGTATCCGATGATCGGGTTGAGCGCGGTCACCACGATGGCGTTCTTCTCCAACCAGCCGGTCGCCACCTCGGCATTGACGGTCACGCCGGTCACGCACGACTCGGTGAAGGCCCGGATCGAACCGATGCAGATTTGCATCATCTCGAACAGGTTGTGGGCAATCACCGGCATCATCACATTGAGCTCCAGTTGTCCGGCGGAGCTGGCGAGCATCACGGCGCTGTCGCAACCGATCACGTGGAACATCGACATGTTCAGCATCTCAGCCATCACTGGATTGACCTTGCCCGGCATGATGCTCGAGCCCGGCTGTACCGCCGGCAGGTTGATCTCGTGAAGTCCAGTGGCCGGTCCCGAAGAAAGCAGCCGGAAGTCGTTGGCGACTCGTGTCAGCGTGACCGCCAAAGTACGCATGGCGGCCGAGAACTCGACCATGTCGGCCATGGATTGCATGCTCTCAAAAAGATTGTCGGACGCCTCCAGCGCCAGGCCGGTCAGCTGGGTGAGCTGTTCGACCATCTTGCTCGCGTATTGCGGGTGGGCGTTCAATCCGGTCCCGGTGGCCGTTCCACCGATGCCCAATCGGCGCAGCCCCTTTGCGGCACGCTCCAGGCGGTCGGCATCCCGCGCCACGGCAGTGGCGTAGCCCCCGAACTCCTGTCCCAGCCGAACCGGCACCGCGTCCTGCAGATGGGTGCGGCCGGACTTGACGATCCCGTCGAATTCCTCTGCCTTGTCGGACAGCGCGCTGGCCAGTTCATTGACAACCGACAGCAGCTCTTGCAGACGCCACAAGCAGCCCAATCGGATAGCGGTGGGTATGGTGTCATTGGTCGACTGGGCCATGTTGACGTGATCGTTGGGATGCACCCGGTACTTGCCAAGCTCTCCGCCCATCAGCACCGACGCCCGGTTGGCGATGACCTCATTGGTGTTCATATTCTGGCTGGTGCCGGCGCCGGCCTGAAATGGATCGACCACAAACTGGTCGTCCCACTTCCCTTCCATAACCTCCCCTGCTGCCTGATCGATCGCCTGCGCCAACTCCGGATCGAGCAGGCTCAGCTCGCGGTTCACGGTCGCCGCGGCGCGCTTGATCGCCGCCATCGACCAGATGAATGCTCGATAGGGCAGCATGCCGGAGATCGGGAAGTTGTGCACCGCCCGCATGGTCTGTGCCCCATACAGCGCCTCTTCAGGGACCTTGACCTCCCCCAAAGAGTCTTTTTCGATTCGGTACTCAGTCATGTTCTGCCTCTCGATTTCCAGATCTGGGTTGAACACAAAAGGGAGCCCGAAGGCTCCCTCACCGGCTGGTCATCAGGCTGGACTACTCATCCAACGCCTTGTAGCCCATGCCTTTCGTGAAGTAATCGTAATTCGGCTGTATGTCGGGCGTGAGATCGATCTGCTCCCCTGCTTCGAGAACACGGGTAGCATTTACCTTGACCGGCTCGCCATGCTCGTCCGTGCCTTCCCAGGGCTGATCGAACCCGGCGGTGCCGACCGGCATGCTCAACACTTCGCCGCCCTTGGCGGTGTAGTCCGGCGGGCACTCTTCTTCAGTGAAGATCGCTTCATATGGGCATTCCGGAATGCAGGCGCCGCAGTCGATGCAGGTGTCGGGATCGATGTAGAACCACGGCCACTGGTCGACCGGTTTCCCGGGGATGATGCACTCGACCGGGCAGACATCAACGCATGAGCTATCTCGCAGACAAAGGCTTGTGATGACGTGCGTCATTCAATTCCTCCAGCAATCGGTGTGATTCTTGATGTCGCGCGGCGAACGGCTAGCCTTTGGCGGCCTGGTAGCGCTGCTCGACTTCGGGCCAATTTACCACGTTCCACCAAGCAGCGACATAGTCGCCTCGGCGGTTCTGGTAATTGAGGTAATAGGCGTGCTCCCAGACATCGACGCCAAGCAGCGGTGTCATTCCCTGGGAGTAGGGCGAGTCCTGGTTCGGGGTCGACATGATCTTCAGAGCGCCGGAGCCATCCGCTGCCAGCCAGCCCCAACCACTGCCGAACTGGCCAACCGCGGTCTTGCTGAATTGCTCCTTAAAGGAGGCGAAATCACCGAAGGCGGAGCTGATCGCCGCCATCAGGTCGCCGCCGGGCTCACCGCCGGCATTGGGAGCCATGATCTTCCAGAAGAGCTTGTGATTCGCGTAACCGCCCCCGTTGTTGCGCACTGCAGTCCGGATCGATTCCGGTACCGCGTTCAAATCGGCCAGGATATCCTTGATTGACTTTTCTGCCAGCTGCGGCGCCGATTCCAGCGCTTTGTTCAGATTGTTGGTATAACCCGCGTGATGTTTGTCATGATGGATTTCCATCGTTCGGGCATCGATATGCGGTTCCAAGGCATCGAATGAATAGGGAAGCTGCGGAAGCTCAAAGGGCATTTCTATCTCCTCCCCTGGAGTTGTGGGAGCCCGGTCGAATCCGAGTTCCGGCGATTGAGGTTGTTTGTGTAACCGTTCACTATTTTAGACTCCGGCCACATATAATGTCAAGTTTGCTATGAAAAATCCGCCCGAACATCATCCGGCGGTCGCTCCGGGTGTTGCCCTGGCGATCGGCGTGGCGGTAGCTTCCAGCTCCTCGATTCTGATCCGGGCCATGCAGCCGGAGGTCAGTTCACTGGTGATTGCTGCATACCGGATGACGATCGCCAGCGTATTGCTCGCCCCGCTCTTGCTGTTGCGCTATCGTCGCGAACTGCGCGAATTGACGCCAGGAAGCCTGTTGCTGATTGGGTTGGCGGGAGTCTTTTTGGCCATCCACTTCGCGACCTGGATCAGCTCACTTGAATTCACCAGCGTCGCCAGCTCGGTGGTCTTGGTGCAGACCATGCCTTTGTTTGTGGCGCTGCTCTCACCGCTGCTACTCAAGGAACCCGTCAGCCGGATGCTGTTTGCAGGCCTGCTTATCGCGCTGCTGGGGTCGGTGGCGATCGCCTACAGCGACGCATGCGCCAACCCGAATTGCTCCGCCCTGGGCGAGGCGCTCTCCGGCCCTGCGCTCAAGGGAGACGCGTTGGCGCTGGCCGGCGGCTTGACTGGCGCAGGGTATGTGCTGGCGGGCCGGCGAGTTAGGCCCCAGGTGACTCTGGTGCCGTACGTTGGGCTGGCATACCTGACCGCGGCCTTGCTGTTGGCGTTGCTGGCAGTCGGGTCCGGGCAACCACTCTCTGGATTCGCCAGGATCAACTGGCTGTGGCTGCTGCTGCTCGCATTGGGGCCACAGTTGCTGGCTCACTCCACCTATAATTGGGCGCTGAGGTACTTGCCGGCCGCGGCGGTGTCGGTGTCGCTGCTCGGCGAGCCGGTCGGCGCAACGGTACTTGCCTACCTGCTGCTGGGCGAGCAGGCCCCACTGGTCCGTCTCATCGGCGGCGGCCTCATCTTGGTCGGTATCGGGTTGGCCACGGGCCTCGATCGGCCCCGCCGGCCCCATAGCCTGACGATCTAACGGAGGTATACATGCAGCTGCGCTGCTATCGATGTGGTTGGAGTTTCAGCATCAAGAAGGATGAAATCAGCTTTGCGCTGCAAGCCCTGCAGGAGAGCGAAGGCACCCACTATGACGTACGATGCCCTCGATGCCGGCACATGAACCGGGTTTCGCTCCAGCAGTTGCAGAAATTCGCGCCGAAAGGTGTGGTTCAGCCGGCCGCGTCCGATCAGGCTGCGGAGCAGAGCTCATCCGAGATTCCCGAGAATAATGAGGAGACCGAGGCCTCCGCGCAGGGCTAGCCGCGGTTCAAGTCGGGTCGAGCTGCGTTCATGGTTGGGCTGCGTCCAGGGTTGGCCCGCGTCCAGTGTGGGTTCACGGTCAGGGTCGAAAGGCTATTGGGGACTGGCTGTGTGAGGATTCCACCGGCGAGGGAGTTCGCCTAGGCTTCCGACAACGAGAGTTGAGGCTCCCGGTGCCAGGCCGTGGTCAGGGCGAGTAATCCGGAGGCTAGCGTCATTCCGGCCGCGAGCTGAAACACAATATCAAACCCCATTCGGTCAGCCAAAACACCGCTGATCAACGCCCCGATCGAACCACTGGCAAACGTAAATCCCAGCACTAACCCGGAGGCGGCCCCAACATAGCGTGGCAGCATCCCCTGCGCCATGACTACCAGGATGCTGTGGGTCGAACCGAGTACGGCGCCGGCAATTGGCACCAGAAGCAATCTCCAGTTGGTCGCTCCGAAAGCCGGCATCAATGCCAGCGGCACAGAGGCCGCCAGCAAGGTCCAGGTCACAAATCGCCGTTTGTCCACCCGATCGCCCAGCCAGCCCCCAGCCACTCCCCCGATCGCTGAGCCCCCCATGAAGAGCGCCGCCATCAGACCAAAGGTGGCCGGGCCAAACCCAAGGTCGCTGTAGTACTTCGGCAAGAACGCGATCAAGGTCATCTGGGCCCAGGAGCGCAACGCCAGCAGCATGGCGAATGGCAGCAGGCGACCTCGGTTCGATGATCCGGAGGGTCCGGCGGCCGGTTCCGGCCGAGTGTGCCGGTCGAAGCGTGGGATGCGCAGTGCGGCGTTAATTCCGATCGGCACCACCAAGAAAACCAGCAGGCTCAGCCCAGGCAGGCCGAATCGCTGAATGACCAACCCACCCAGTGCCGGCCCCATGGACAGACCGATCTGGCCGAAGAGGAAGAAGATCGACGCCGCGAAGGCCGCACGGCCCGCGAGGTGGAACCGCCCACGTTCAGTGGCGGTGAGCGTACCCGCCGGGTGAAACGCGCCCGATCCGACCGCGGTCAGAACCAACGGCACCAAAGCTATCGGGCCGGGGATCAGCACCGCCAGCGAGAAAGTGAGCGCCATCCATAGGATCCCAAGCGCAATCACCCACCGACTGCCGATGCGATCCGCCAGCCATCCAAACAGCGGTTGCAGCGCAGAACCCAATAGCGTGTACCCGGTGCTGAGCGCCCCAATTAAGCCGTTGGTTAGGCCGAGCGGGCCGCTCATCGCCGCCAGCAGTAGCGGCCGCTGGCCGTTGAGCAGATCCACGACAAAGTGGCCGATGGCGGTGGCTGAATAGCTGCGATCCCGCAGGATGTTCATCGGTACAGACCCGACGAATCGATGGTTTCGACGATCGACTGGGGGACCAGGTAGCGAAATGGCGCGCCGCCGGCGATTCGCTGGCGGATTTCGCGGGATGAAATGTCGATGAGCGGTACCGGCAGGTAGTGTAGCTTGCCGCCAAGGCCAGGAAGTTGGCCCTCGAGTTGGTCAAGGTCGACTTCGACGTCCGGACGATTCAGCACCACCAGGGCCGAGCTCATGCGGATCAGCTGCTGTGGCTCATGCCAGCGCGGCAAATCGCGCAGCGAGTCTTTGCCCATGACATAGGCCCAGCGTTCGCCTGGCGACTCTGCAGAAAGGATTTCCAGCGTGTCGGCCGCGAAATGCGGACCCGGCCGATCGACTTCGACCATGGAGATTTCGAACCGCGGATCTCCAGCGATAGCCAGCTTCACCATATCCAATCGGCGCTCGATCGGCGCGATCGGCTGATCCGGCTTGTGCGGCGGTTGACCGGTGACCACCCACAGCACCCGCTCCAGTTGCAGACGCCCACAGGCTTCATCGGCCAGGATCAGGTGGCCGATATGCGGCGGATCGAAAGTTCCCCCGAAGACCCCGATCACCTGCGCCGACCTCCAACTTGAGAACGACTACGCGCCAGCCAAGCGCACTGCTGGCCGCTCATTCTCGCCACTCCAGTTCGTGACCACCGATCCGCACCAGATCACCCTCCCTCACGCCGGCTTCCCGCAGGGTCTGATTGACTCCGAGGCGCAGCATCAACCGTTGGAAGCGGCGCACTGCCTCTTCATATTCCCAGTAGGTCATTGCGGCGGCGCGCTCGAGCGCTTCACCTTCGATTTCCCAGGATCCGTCGTCTCGCTGTCGGACGTCGAAATTCGCCAGTTCCGGTTCCGGCCGATAGATCGGGATCTGGTCCGGTGCCGGCGGTTCGGTCTTGGCTGCCAATCGGGCGGCTTCTTGAAGCAGCTCCTTGAGGCCAGAGCGTGCCAACGCAGACACCGGGCGTGGATGCACCCCCAGCCGCGCAAAGCCGGCCTCCAGCTGCTCCCATCCCGACCGCACTTGCGGTAGATCCAGCTTGTTGACGGCCACGATTTGTGGCTTGGAACCGACCTGCGGCTGATAAAGCGCCAGTTCGGCGTTGATCTGCGAATAATCCGCCAACGGGTCTTCGGCTGCGCCATCAACCAGATGTATCAGCACCCGGGTGCGAGCGACGTGACGGAGAAACGCCGCGCCGAGCCCGGCTCCTTGGTGGGCCCCCTCGATCAGCCCGGGGATGTCGGCCAAAACCAGGAACCGCTCCGGGTTGATCTCAGCCACACCCAGGTTTGGTTCGAGAGTAGTGAACGGGTAGTCTCCGATCTTCGGGTGTGCGTTGGTAACCGCCGCCAACAGCGACGACTTTCCGGCGTTAGGCACGCCCACAATTCCGATATCAGCGATCAGACGAAGTTCCAATCTCAGCCGGTATTCCTCGCCCGGCTCACCCTTTTCGGCCATGCGCGGTGCCTGGTTGCGCGAATTGGCATAGCGAGCGTTCCCTCGCCCGCCGCGCCCCCCACGGGCCACCAGCAAGCGCTCGGTTCCGGGGAGCAGCTCACCGAGCATGTGGCCTTGCTCGTGATAGGCAATTGTGCCGGGCGGGACCGGCAATTCAAGATCGTTTCCCGATTTCCCCTGCCGATTGTTGGGGCCGCCTGGGCGTCCAGCCTCGGCCCGAAAGTGACGCCGGCGCCTGAACGAGGAGAGCGTATTGAGCGAGGGCTCGAGTTTCAGAAGGACGCTCCCGCCCGCACCCCCGTCGCCGCCGTCTGGACCCCCACGTGGGACGTATTTCTCGCGTCGAAAGTGCACGATGCCGTCGCCGCCTTTCCCGGAGGCGACCAACACGTTGACCTCATCCAGGAACACAGCTCACCCTATTCTTCCGGTCCGCTTGGGGGACACGGGCGGCCTGTATCGGGAGCTGGTCCATGAGGGGTTATCAATTATGTTCACTGGGTCTCGGTCGGCGCGGCAGGTGAATAGCGGCTGGATTATACCCGCCGGCAGAATCGAGCTGGATTTGCGCCAGTTTGCACTTGTGAGGTGGCTATGATAGATTCGCGCCGCCTTCTAAGATACCAACGAGGCCGGTATGCGGAGTTCTGCAGTCCCTGACATCGTGGTTGGTCGCCTCCCGCTCTATCTGCGGGCGCTCACCCAAATGCAGGCCGAAGGTAAGGAAATCACCTCTTCACAGGAGCTGGGCGACCAGCTCGGGATCTCCTCTGCCCAAATCCGCAAGGACCTCTCCCAATTCGGCGAATTCGGAAAACAGGGAACCGGCTACAACATCGCCTACCTGACCGATCAGCTTCGACGCATCCTGCACGTGGACCGTATATGGGACGTGGTTTTGGTGGGGGTCGGAGATCTGGGACGGGCGGTTGCCAACTATGCCGGCTTTCTGCACCGCGGATTCCGGGTGGTCGCGATCTATGACGACGCCGCCCAGAAGATCGGTAAGCAGGTCGGGCCGTTCCAGATCCTGGACGCCGCAAAGCTCAGAGCGGACATTCGTGCCAAGGGGATCAAGGTGGCCATGCTGGCCGTCCCGGCTGCGGAGGCTCAAAAGGTAGCCGATGAATTGATCGCCGGCGGGATCCGGGCGATCCTGGTCTACGCTCCGACCTCGATCTCGGTCCCCGATGAAGTGAAGATCGGGTACATCGACCCCGTGCTGCACCTGCAGCACATGACCTATCACATTCGCTAGCCAGATAATTGAAGATGGCGCCACAGAGAGCCGCTTGTCCGGTGGCGTTGGCGCGCAGGGGGCCTAGACGGTTGGGAGGCTTCGCCGCAGTGGTCAAACCACTGCGGCCTGAACGAG
>CAZGCX010000035.1:0-7700 GCA_964524585.1 uncultured Anaerolineaceae bacterium | reverse complement strand
GGTCAAACCACTGCGGCCTGAACGAGCCCTAGACGGTTGGGAGGCTTCGCCGCAGACGGTCGATCATGCTCAGCCCGCGGCTGGAGCCGTTGGCCGTGCAGTTGACTGGCTCTTCGGCCAGGTAGGCCGGGACCCCAGTCTCACGGGTCAGCCACCGGTCGACTCCCCGCAGCAACGAGCCACCGCCGCACACCACCATTCCGCGATCGATGATGTCGGAGGCCAGCTCAGGCGGGGTGCGCTCGAGCACATTCTTGATGGCCGCCAACTGCAGCATCAAGGTTTCCTGCAGCGCTTCAACCACCTCATTGGTACTCAAAGTGATCGGCCGCGGTAACCCAGTGACCTGGTCCTGGCCCTGGATCTCCATCGTGCGCTCTTCCTCTTGCGGGATGGCCGCGCCGATGCGGATCTTGGTCTCTTCGGCGGTACGGGCACTGATGACCAGCCCATACTTCTTGCGGACGTAGCTGGCGATCGCTTCATCCAGGCGGATCCCACCGACCCGCACCGTGTCGGCTACCACGATACCGCTCATTGCCAGTACCGCCGCCTGCACCACCCCTCCCCCCAGCACCACAATCAGATTGCCGGAGGGGGTGGCGATCGGGAGGCCGACGCCGATGGCCGCCGCGAGCGGCTCCTGGATCAGGTGCACCTCGCGGCTACCGGCCTGCAGCGCGGCCTCGTGCACCGCCCTCGACTCGACGCTGGTGACGCCGTAGGGGACGGTGATCATCACTCGCGGCTTGAACAAACGGGCCGGCCCACAGACCTTTTCAACAAAAATGCGCAGCATGCGCATCGTCAATTCGAAGTCGGCAATCACCCCATCCCGCATCGGACGCCGGACCTCGATCACCTCCGGAACTCGCCCATCCATTTCGCGCGCCGCCTGTCCGACTTCGACGATCTTGAGCTCTTCCATGTCAACCGCCACCATGGTTGGCTCATGCAGCGCGATCTCACCCCCGTCGCTGATCAGCGTATTGACGGTGCCCAGGTCGATTCCGAGCTCTTTCCCGAAAAGGGCTATGTTTGGCCGCTCCCCTCAGGCGGCCGTGAACCGCGCCGCCGATACTTGCGGACGCTCTCCAGCCGCAGGTTTGATTTGCGCAGCGAGGACTGTATGGCCAGGTACTCATCGGTGTCCGGCGGCGGTCCGGCGGCCAGCAGCTCCTCGGCCAGCCGGCGGGCTTCCTCTGCTCGGCTCTCGTCGATTTCGGCTACATGCTCTCCGACATCGGCCAGCACCGTCACCTTGTCCGGCTGAACTTCCATCACTCCGCCAGCGATCGTGAAATATTGCTCCTCCCCCTCGGAGCGCACGGTCAACACCCCGTAATCGAGGGTCGAGAGCAGCGGAGCATGATCGGGCAGGATCCCCATCAACCCCTCACTGCCGGGGGCAATCACCATATCAGCGTCGCCTTCGAACAGCAGTCTGTCCTGGGTGACGATTTCGCAACGGATCGGCACGCTACCCCTCCGCAGCCATCTGATCGGCCTTCTCGATCGCCTCTTCGATTCCGCCCACCATGTAGAAAGCCTGCTCGGGCAGTGGGTCGTGCTGACCGTCCAGGATCTCGCGGAAGCCACGAACGGTCTCTCGCAGCCGCACATAGCGGCCTTCCTGTCCAGTGAACTGCTCAGCCACGAACATCGGTTGCGAGAAGAAGCGCTCGATCTTGCGGGCCCGGGCCACAATCAGCTTGTCGTCCTCGCTGAGTTCCTCAATGCCCAGAATGGCGATGATGTCCTGCAGATCCTTGTAGCGCTGCAGCACCTGTTGTACGTCGCGGGCCACCTGGTAGTGCTCCTCGCCCACGACTTGCGGGTCGAGGATTCGCGAGGTGGAGGTCAGCGGATCGACCGCCGGGTAAAGTCCCTTGTCAGCGATCGGCCGCTCCAGAGCAATGGTGGCATCCAAGTGTGTAAAGGTAGTTACCGGCGCCGGGTCGGAATAGTCGTCGGCTGGAACGTAGACTGCCTGCATGGAGGTGATCGATCCGGTACGGGTAGAGGTGATCCGTTCTTGGAGCTGACCCATTTCGGTCGCCAGCGTGGGCTGGTAGCCGACCGCAGAAGGCATGCGGCCCAGGAGCGCCGACACTTCTGATCCAGACATGCTGAAGCGGAAGATGTTGTCGATGAACAGCAGCACGTCGCGGCCCTGATCGCGGAAGTACTCCGCCATGGTCAGCGCCGAGAGGCCGACTCGCAGGCGCACGCCAGGCGGCTCGTTCATCTGTCCGTACACCAGCACGGTGTCTTTGAGCACGCCCGACTCGATCATCTCGCGATACATTTGCGTGCCTTCACGCGTGCGTTCGCCGATTCCGGCAAAAACCGAGTTTCCCTGGTGGACGGTGGCGATCGACCGGATCAACTCCTGAATGATGATGGTCTTACCGACTCCCGCACCCCCGAAGATGCCAGTCTTGCCGCCCTTGGTGAACGGTGCAATGAGGTCGATGACCTTCAAACCGGTCTCGAAAACCTCTACCTTGCGCGACTGATCTTCAAACTTGGGGGCCGGACGATGGATCGGATAGTACTCCGCAGCCTCCACTGGGCCTTTTCCATCGACCGAGCGGCCCAGCACGTTGAACACCCGGCCCAGTGTCGCTTCGCCGACCGGCACCTGGATCGGTGACCCGGTGGCGCGCACGGGCAGGCCCCGGCTCAAACCGTCGGTGGCGTCCATTGCCACGGTGCGGACGAGGTGATGGCCCAAATGCCGCTGGACCTCCAGCACCAATGGCTCGTCGTCCTGCCGATCGATTTCCAAGGCGTCGTAGATGTGCGGAAGATGCCCCGACGGGAATTCGCAGTCGATCACCGCCCCCTGGATTTCGACAATACTGCCATTGATGATTTCCATCCTGTCTCCTAGCCTGCCGCCTCTGATTCGGCCCGAGAGGGCTTCGTCTGAAGCTCAGCGAGCGCTTCCGCCCCACCAGCGATATCCAGCATGTCGCTGGTGACCGCTAATTGGCGGGCCTTGTTGTATTCGAGTGTCAGTGCGGCCGACAAATCGAGCGCATTCTCGGTCGCGTTCTGCATTGCTACCATCCGGGCGGCGTGCTCGCTGGCTGACGATTCAAGCACCGCTTGATAGACCTGTAGCTGGGTGAACCGCGACACGATGTGCTCGATCAGCACTTCCTGCGCTGGCTCGTAGATGAAGCTGGCGGGTGGACTACCCGGAAGGTCTTCGAACGCCTGCACCCGGGCCTCCGGTTCACCGATGTCCAACGGGAGCAGCTGCTTGGCGGCTGGCCGTTGGCGCAGCAGGTTGACGAAGTCAGTGTAGACCAGGTGCACCGCGTCCACCTGATGTTCGCGGAACTCGTCAATCACCAGACTACCGATCGGCCGGACATCTTCGAATTCCGGCTCGGCCGGCAACGCGGTGAACTCGGCCACGACATCTTTACCCAGGCGGTTCAGAATGTCTCGCCCGCGCCGTCCAACCGCCACATATCGCAACTTGAGCTCGCTCTTCCGGAATCGCTCCAGGACGAAGCGAATCACATTGCTGTTGTAGGCGCCGGCCAGGCCGCGGTCGCCGTCGTACGCGGCTTGGAGAGCAGCGCATGCAGATAGCCGCCTTCCGGCAGATAGGAAAGGTGTTGCAGCAATTGCCAGGCCTTGCTGGCATACGGTCGGGTTTGCTTTACCGCTTGCTGCGCCTTCCGCACCCGGCTGGCACTGATGGTCTGCAGCGCCCGGGTGACCTGGGCGATGTTTTTGACGCTGCGGATCCGCAGCCGGACTTCGCGGGCACTTGCCATCGGCCGCTAAGCTCGCCAGCCCCGATTGAAGTTTTCCAACATCGCGGCCAGTTTGGTCTCAAGTTCCGGCGAGATGACCTTCTGTTCGGCAATCTCCTTCAGCAGCTCGGGGTGCGTGCCCTGGGCGTGGCGCAGTAGCGCCGCTTCCCAGCTCTGCACCTGATCCACCGGGATCTGATCGGCATGGCCGCGGGTGCCGGCAAACAGCATCAACACTTCCTCTTCCAATTCCAGCGGTGCGTACTGCGGCTGCTTCAGGATTTCTTGCAAGCGCTGCCCACGCCCGAGTTGGGATTGGGTGGCCTTGTCCAAATCCGAGCCGAACTGCGCGAACGCCGCTACCTCGCGGTAGCCGGCCATGTCGAGCCGCAACCGGCCGGCGACCTGCTTCATGGCCTTGGCCTGCGCATCGCCTCCGACCCGCGAGACCGAAGATCCAACGTTGATCCCCGGCCGGATTCCGGCATTGAACAGGTCGCTTTCCAGGTAGATCTGTCCGTCGGTGATCGAAATCACGTTGGTCGGAATGTAGGCCGACATGTCGCCGAGCAAAGTCTCAATAATCGGCAGCGCAGTTAGCGAACCGCCGCTCCCCTTGACCTTGGCAACCTTCATGCCGGCCGAGTCGCCCATGGCTTCCAGAGCAGCCTGCGCATTGTGCAATGCCAGCGGGCCACCGAAGACCTCCCCCTGCCCCCCAGCAGCTTCACCTTCGAAGTCGGTCGGCACCAGGGTGTACTTGTCGGCCAGACGAACCGCCCTCTCGAGCAGGCGACTGTGCAGATAGAACACGTCACCCGGGTAGGCTTCCCGCCCTGGCGGCCTTCGCAGCAGCAGCGATACCTGTCGGTAGGCCCAGGCGTGTTTGGAGAGATCGTCGTACACGATCAACGCGTCCTGGCCGCGCTCGGCGAAGAACTCGCCCATGGCGCAGCCGGCATAGGGGGCGATGTACTGGAGCGCCGCCGGGTCGTCGGCAGCCGCCATAACCACTAGCGTATGCTCCATCGCGCCAAATCGCTCCAGATTGGCAACGGTTCGGGCAACTGCAGCACGCTTCTGACCGATCGCTACGTAGATACAGATCAAATCCTTGCCACGTTGGTTGATGATGCTGTCGACCGCCAGCGCGGTCTTACCCGTCTGCCGGTCGCCAATGATCAGCTCGCGCTGTCCGCGGCCAATCGGAATCATCGAGTCGATGGCTTTGATGCCGGTCTGCACCGGCGTATCCACGTCCCGTCGCTCGACCACCCCGGCTGCAATCCGTTCCACCGGCTGGTAGCGCTCAGCCTGGATGGGGCCCTTGCCGTCCAGCGGCTCGCCCAGTGCATTGACCACCCGTCCGATCAATTGCTCCCCCACCGGAACTGAGGCAATGCGGCCGGTTCCGTACACCAGCATGCCTTCCTCGATTCCGGAGTATTCACCGATGATAATGACGCCGACCGAATCGGTCTCCAGATTGAAGGCGATCCCCAACACACCGTTTTCGAACTGCACCAACTCCTGAGCTTCGATCTCCGCTAGGCCGGAGACTCGCGCGATGCCGTCGCCGGCTTCGGTGACGGCTCCGACGTCCCTCAAGCCAACCGACGGCAAAAACGCATCGATTTGTTTGCGAAGATCTGCGGAAAGACTCTCGAGGAACTCAGACATACTTCCTCCTGCCCGATCTGGCGATTCCGATCGGCCCAATGATTGTATTAAAACGTCGGCTCAGCCCTAAAGGACTTCGCCGCTGGCTCAGCCGCTCACTTCAGTGCAGTGGAAGTGCGCTCTCGGGAAGTGTACCTGAGCGGGAATCATTTGTCCACAGTTTCACAATCCACGGCGCTCCACCACGCCGGCGGGATCAAATCGAGGCGGCCGGAGGGCAGATGGGGTGGGCGCGGGTACCCACCAGGCGGCGTTGGCCGGTCAGTCTACGGACCTCCGCTTGCCTTCCCCCAGCTGAACCGACCGCTCGTAGGCTGCCCAAATTGCACGCGCCAATGCGGTGCGAAAGCCGGCCTTCTCCAGAAAATACAGCGCCTCGGCTGAAGTGCCTCCGGGAGAGGTCACCTGGTTGCGCAAGCGGGCCGGATGGCTGGGCGACGCCTGATAATAGGCGATCGAGCCGAGAATCGTCTCGACCACCAGCTGCTCGGCGATTCGGCGCGGGAAACCCATGTGCACGCCGGCATCGATCATCGCTTCCATGAACAGATAGACATAGGCCGGGCCGGTTCCCGAGAGCGCGGTAGCCATATCCAGGTAGTCCTCGTGCTCGACCTCGATCTGTTGGCCGAGCGCTGCCAGAATAGCTTTGGTCTGGGCACGATGCTCCTGATTGACTGTGTCAGTTGCGGTCCAGACTGTGATTCCGGCCCCAACTTGACCCGGTGTATTGGGCATCGCTCGCACAATTGCCGAGTGTTGCAGGCCGTCGGCCAGAGTCTTGATCTTAGCGCCCGCCACAATCGAGAGCACCAGGCTGTCGCTGGGGACTGCGCCAGCCAAGTCTGCCAGCACTTCCTGCAAGGTCTGAGGCTTGACGGTGAGCACGACCACACCGGCTGACCCCACCGCCTGGCGGTTGTCTTCAGAAATCCGCACTGCTAGCCGATCGTGAAGCGCCTCGAGCTTCTGCAGCCGGGGCCCGCTCATGATGACTTGCTCCGGTTTCAATCCGCCGCGGGCGATCAGGCTGGAGGCCATGGCCTCGGCCATCACTCCCGGACCAACAAATACGATTGGCGCACGATCAAACATCGGGTTCCTCAATCATCATGTGTGCGGTTCGAAAGACCGCGGGGCCGATCGGATTCGCCGCTTGCACGTCCGGAGACTCAGGGGCTGGCAAAGTATTGGAGCGCCAACCGCACCCGCTCCTCGACCGAATCTACTGCTTCCGAATCGAGCGAGCGAACCGCCGACTGAGCTTCGGTCATGCTGTAGCCCAGCGCAGTCAGGACCGAGAGCACTTGTTCATCCACCTCATTGGGCACCGCCTGTTCGAGGATCGTTGGCGCGATACGATCCTTCAGTTGGAACACAATCTTGGCCGCAGTTTTCTTCCCGATGCCAGGCACCCGGTCCAACAGTTCCGGTTGATCATTGCCGACCGCCGAACGCAACACTTCGACCGACATGTTGGAAAGCACCGCCAATGCCAGGCGCGGCCCGACTCCCGAAACCTGTACCAGCTCCAAGAAGATTTCGCGTTCCTCTTGAGTGCTGAATCCAAACAGGTTCAGCGCATCCTGTCGGACGTTCAGGTGGGTATGGAGGAACATGGTTCGCCCGACGCCGGGAACCTTTTCCAGCACCGAGTGTGGGACTTCGACCGTCAGCCCAACTCCGCCGACGTCCAGGACGATTTCCCGCTCTCCGATGCTCTGCACTACCCCCCGAATCGAGCTGATCACCCCAGCAACCGCTCCAGCGAGCTGCTGTGCAAGTGACAGATCGCCACCGCCAATGCATCGGCCGCGTCGTCAGGTCGCGGGCGCTCTTCCAGCCCCAACAATGCCTTCACCATCTCCTGAACCTGGCGCTTCTCGGCCTTTCCATAGCCACAAATCGCTTGCTTGACCTCGACCGGCGTATACTCGCCAACTTCCAGGCCGAATCGGGCCAGCGACAACATTGCCACGCCGGAGGCCTGGCCGACGCTCAAGGCGGTCGTCACATGTTCACGCAGGAAGAGCTTCTCGATCGCTGCGAAGCCCGGTTGATGCGTTTCCAGCAATTGCGTCAGGCGATCGGCGATTTCGAGCAGTCGTTGGGACAGCGGGCGCTTGGGGGCAGTCTCGATCACGCCAAAGTCGACCGCATGCAACGAGCCATCCGAGTCTTGTCTGACCAGCCCGTATCCTGTCCGGGCCGTCCCGGGATCGATTCCGATGACCAGCAGTGTGG